>JAGOBT010000414.1 GCA_017999135.1 Burkholderiaceae bacterium | reverse complement strand
AAGCTGGGTGGCGCCAGCCGTGTCAGCGCAGTGGTGGCGGGCAGCAGCACCACGTCCACGTCACCGGTGTGGATGCGCCACAGCGTGGCCAGCCGCTCGCTGATCAGGTCCTGGTGCGGGCTGAAGCTGTCGTAGGGCAGGGTCTCCCAGTCGGGGAACAGCGCCACCCGCAGGCCGGGCGCGAAGAACGGCAGCTCGTCGGCCAGGCGCTGGGCGTCGGCCGGCTCGGCGGTGACGATGGCCAGCAGGCGCTTGTCTGCCGCGCGGGCCTGGGCCAGGCGCGCCAGCAACAGGGCGTCGCCCGATCCGGTGGGGCGGGGCAGGGTGAAGCGTTTGCCGGCGGCGATGGTGGGCAGTTGCATGGGGACCTGGTGCGGCAGAAAACGGCAACACGCCCCGGAGCGCGTGCTCGGGGGCGTGACACCTGTGAATTCTAGAATCTGCCCAATGACGATCGACATCCCGGGGCCAAGCCCCCGCTGTTATGCCCTGGTGCCCTGCGCCGGCAGCGGCAGCCGCGCCGGCCTGCAGCAGCCCAAGCAGTACGCCACGCTCGCGGGCCGCAGTGTGGTGGCCCACACCCTGGCGGCACTCGGTGCCGTGCAGCGCCTGGCGGCCACGCTGGTGGTGCTGGCGCCGGACGATGCGCAGTTCGAGGCTGCCGCACCTGGCTTCAACGGCCCGCGTGCCTGGGTGGCCCGCTGCGGTGGTGACAGCCGTGCCGCCACCGTGGCTGGCGGCCTGGCCGAACTGCAGCGCCGCGGCGCCCGGCCCGGCGACTGGGTGCTGGTGCACGACGCCGCCCGCTGCCTGCTGCGCGCGGCCTGGGTCGACCGCCTGATCGACGCCTGCCTGGACGATGCCGTGGGCGGCCTGCTGGCCCTGCCGCTGGCCGACACATTGAAGCAGGCCCACCCGGGCGGTGCAGGCGGCGACCGCGTGGCCGCCACCATCGACCGCAGCGCCAAGTGGGCGGCGCAGACACCGCAGATGTTCCGCCTGGGCCAGCTGCGCGAAGCGCTGGCCACCGCCGGCGCGGCCGTCACCGACGAGGCCAGCGCGGTCGAGGCCCTGGGCCTGGCGCCACGCCTGGTGCCCGGCGACCAGGAGAACTTCAAGCTCACCTTCCCCGGTGACTTTGCGCTGGCCGCCCGCCTGCTGGCCACACGGGAGGTGACGGCATGAGCATCCCGACGCTGCGCATCGGCGAAGGCTGGGACGTGCACCAGCTGGTCACCGGCCGGCCACTGGTGCTGGGCGGCATCACCATCCCGCACAGCCACGGCCTGCTCGGCCATTCGGACGCCGACGCGCTGCTGCACGCCATCACCGACGCGCTGCTGGGCGGTGCCGCGCTGGGCGATATCGGCCGGCACTTCCCCGACACCGATCCACAGTTCAAGGGCGCCGATTCCGGCGTGTTGCTGGCCGAAGCCGCGCGCCGGGTGCGTGTGGCCGGCTGGGCCATCGGCAACATCGACAGCACCATCGTCGCCCAGGCGCCCAAGCTGGCGCCGCACATCCCGGCGATGGTGGCGCGCATCGCCGCGCTGCTGGGGCTGGAGGCTGGGCAGGTGAATGTCAAGGCCAAGACGGCCGAGAAGCTGGGCCCGGTGGGCGAAGGCCGCGCCATCGAGGCACGCGCCGTCTGCCTGCTGCATCGCGCTGCCTGAGCGGCAGGCCGGTCAGCCCTCTGAGCGGGTGGTGGTCTGGTTGGGGCGCGCCTGCCGGGCATGGCGCAGGCGCAGGTGCACCACCAGGCCGCCCTCCGGGGCATTGGCCACTTCCACCTGCCCGCCCAGGCGCTGCATTGCCTTGTCGACGATGGCCAGGCCCAGGCCGGCGCCGGTGGCGGCCGTGCGCGCGGCATCACCGCGGAAGAACGGCGTGGTCAGCTGGCTCAGCTTCTCGGCGGCCACGCCGGGGCCATGGTCGCGCACGGTGCAGATCACCCAGCTGCCGGTGCGGGTGTGGCTGACCGTGACCATGGCGATGCCGGTGTCGGTGGTGCGGCCGTAGCGGCGCGCGTTCTCGAACAGGTTGCTGAACACCCGGCCCAGTTCCACCTCGTCGGCCAGCACCTCGAGCGCGCTGTCCACGCGTGAGGTGATGCGGATCTCGGTCGGGTCGCGGAAGGCCGCCGCTTCCTTGTCGATCAGCTTGGACAGCAGCACCGGCCGCAGGTGGGTTTCGCCCGGGCGGGCGTAGTCCATGAACTTGTCGATGATGCCGTCGAGCTGGTCGATGTCGCTGGCCATGTTGCTGCGCGCTTCCTCGTCGATCACGCTCATCTCGGCTTCCAGCCGCAGGCGGGCCAGCGGCGTGCGCAGGTCATGGCTGATGCCGGCCAGCATCACGGCGCGGTCTTCCTCCACCTTGGCCAGTTCACGCGCCATGCGGTTGAAGCCCATGTTCACCTCGCGGATCTCGCTGGTGATGGTGGTCTCGTCCAGGCGTGAATCGAACTCGCCACCGCGGATCTTGCTGGCCGCGAACGACAGCTGGCGCAGCGGCTGGTTGATCAGCTGCGCGATCAGCGCCGCACCGGCCAGGGTGGCCAGCAAGGCGGCGCCCAGCCACACCAGATCCTGCTGGTCTGGTGGGGGAGGCACCAGGGCTGCGGGCGGGCGCAGCCACCAGGCCTCGCGCTCGACCACGAAGCCCAGCCACACGCCGGGCACGCCGTTCAGGCTGCTGGCCACCACCAGCTCGGGCCCCAGTCGGCTGCGCAGCGCGGCCGCCAGGCGGGCCAGGTGGTCGTCATTGGCCGGCACGGTCCACACGTCGGTCACCGCCCGGGCCTGCAGTTGCAGGCCTTCGCGCGCGGCCAGGTTCTTCAGCAGCACGGCGCGGTTGCCGCGCTCGCTGGCGCGCAGCGCCTCGGCGCTGAGGCGCTGCAGGCTGGCCAGCTGCGGCGCATGGCGCGGGCCCAGCCATGCGGTGATGTCGACCATGCGCAGCGTGAGGCCCCATGCCGCGGCGATGGCGGCCAGCAGCAGCAGCAACAGGAAGAACGTGCGCCAGAACAGGCTGAGCGCCACCTTCTGCTGGGTCAAGGCGTTACCTGGCAATCAAGAGGGCAGGGTCGGTCAGGGTACACCGCGGCGGCGCCGGCGGGCATCGGGGTTCAGCCCGCACCGTCCGGCACGAACACATAGCCCACGCCCCACACCGTCTGGATGTAGCGGGGCTGCGACGGGTCGGGCTCGATCAGCTTGCGCAGGCGCGAGACCTGCACGTCCAGGCTGCGGTCGAAGGGCTCGAAATCACGCCCGCGCGCCAGCTGCGCCAGCTTGTCGCGCGACAGCGGCTGGCGCGGGTGCCGCACCAGCGCCTTGAGCATCGAGAACTCGCCGGTGGTCAGCGCAATCGGCTCGCCGTCCTTGGTGAGGCGGCGCAGCGACAGGTCGAATTCAAACGGCCCGAAGTGCACCACCTGCGCTTCCTTGCTGGGCGCGCCGGGGGCCTCTTGGGCCGGGCGGCGGCGCAGCACCGCATGGATGCGGGCCAGCAGCTCGCGCGGGTTGAACGGCTTGGGCAGGTAGTCGTCGGCGCCCACCTCCAGCCCGACGATGCGGTCGACGTCTTCCACCTTGGCGGTCAGCATGATGATCGGCGTGGTGTCGTTGGCAGCGCGCAGCCGGCGGCAGATCGACAGGCCGTCTTCGCCCGGCAGCATCAGGTCGAGCACGATCATGTCGATGTTCTCGCGCGTCAGCAGCCGGTTCAGGGCCTTGCCGTCCTCGGCCAGCAGCACGTCGAAGCCTTCCTGCGTGAGGTAGCGGCGCAGCAGGTCGCGGATGCGGGCGTCGTCATCGACGACGACGATGCGGTCAGGGCGGGCGTTGGCAGGCGCGGTCATGCGGGACTCCCATTTGTAACA
>JAGOBT010000413.1 GCA_017999135.1 Burkholderiaceae bacterium | reverse complement strand
GTCGGCGGCCTGCAGGTGCGGTGCTGCGACAGCGGCACGGCGGCGCTGGCGGCGCTGGCCGACTTCGCGCCCGACCTGGTGCTGCTGGACGTGATGATGCCGGGCATGAGCGGGCCCGACACGCTGCGGGCGCTGCGCGCACTGCCGGTCATGCAGGGCGTGCCGGTGGTGTTCCTGACGGCCAAGGCCCTGCCGCATGAACTGGAGACGCTGCTGCTGCAGGGCGCCACCGGCGTCATCGTCAAGCCGTTCGACCCGATGACGCTGCCGCAGGACATCCTGCCGTACTGGGAGCATGGCCGCGGCGTGGCTGGGCCGCAGGAAGGGGGCGCCGGCTGAAATGAAACAGCCCCCTGACTCGCTGCGCTCGTTTCCCCCCGAGGGGGAGGTCAGTTCCTTCGGAACGGCCGTGCGGAACTGACATGGCCGATGACGTGCCCGCCGCCCTGCGGCAGCGCTTCATCGGCGGCCTGGCCGGGCGCTGGCAGGCGATCTCGCAGCCCGCCTCGCCACAGGACTGCCGCCAGGCGCTGCACCGGCTGGCCGGGGCGGCGGGCAGCTACGGCTTTGCGGCGCTGGGCCAGGCCGCACGGCAGGCCGAGCACAGCTGCACGGGCAGCGCCAGCGGCCTGCCCGACCCGGCGGCCCTGGCCGAACTGCAGCGCTGCCTGGTGCAGGCAGGCTTGCCGGCAGACGACACAACCCGGTGACACTTGGCGCCGGGGGCCGGCGTCTAATGGCGCCCATTCACCCCACTGCACCGCGTCGACACCATGGAACTCACTGGCCGCCTGGAGGGCAACGATGTCCTCGTCATCGAACTGCGCGAGGACAACCTCGACGCCAGCAACGTGCGTGAGTTTCGCGATGCAGCGCTGGGGCTGATCCACACCCGCCAGCGGGTCGTCATCGACCTGGCCGGCGTGCGCTTCATCGACAGCTCGGGCCTGGGCGCCCTGCTCGGCTGCCTGCGGCAGGTGAACGAGCGCAAGGGCACGCTGACCCTGTGCGAGATGACCCGCACCGTGCGCGCGCTGTTCGAGCTGATGCGCATGCACAAGGTCTTCGTGATCCACGAGACCCGGGCCGAAGCCGTCGCCGCGTTCGGCTGACGCGCAGACCGCCCCGCGCCCAGCACACCACCCGCCCACCACGCGCCTGGCCCACGCTGCCGATGGCAGCAGGGCGGGCCGCCGCATGCCCGCGACGCCGCACGACGGCGGCCGCGCCTTCCAACCGCGACTTTCCGGCACCGGCCACCATGTTCGACAACATCCGCCAAGACCTGGCCGCCCACCGCGGCGACTGGGCCGCGCAGGGCTTCTGGGCCCTGCTGGTCTACCGCTTCGGCCGCTGGCGCTACGGCGTGCGGCCGGCCTTGCTGCGCAAGCCGCTGTCGCTGGTCTACCGCGTGCTCTACAAGGGCGTGCAGATCGTCACCGGCATCGAGCTGCCCTGCGAGGTGCCGGTGGGCCGCGGCTTCGTCATCGAGCATGCGGGCGGCATCGTGGTCAGCGGCTATGCAAAGTTTGGCGCGCACTGCCGCATCCGCAACGGCGTGGTGGTGGGCCTGGCCCATGTCGACCAGCCCTGCGCGCCGGTGTTCGGCGACCACGTCGACATCGGCGCGGGCGCCAAGGTGCTGGGTGCCATCCGCATCGGCAACCACGTGCACATCGGCGCCAACGCCGTGGTGCTGCAGGACGTGCCCGACCACTGCGTGGCCGTGGGCGTGCCGGCCGTCATCAAGCCGCGCCGGCGCCTGGCCGGGCCGCCCGCCACCCGGCAAGCCCACATCCCGACCCCTGGCGCCCTGGAGACCACACCATGACGGCCCTGCTGCTGTGCCTGCTGGTGCTGCCCCTGCTGCTGCCGGGTTTCGCCCTGCTGCTGCTGACGATGGCGGCGCTGCTGCCAGCGCGCCACCGCGCCTGGCTGCCAACCGCGATGCCAGCCGCCGCGCCCCGGGTGGTGGTGCTGGTGCCGGCCCACAACGAATCGGCGCACCTGCTGCCCACCCTGCGCAGCCTGCAGGCGCAGATCGGCCGGGGCAACCAGGTGCTGGTGGTGGCCGACAACTGCAGCGACGACACTGCCGCGCTGGCCCGCCAGGCCGGCGCCGGCGTGGTCGAGCGCACCGACCCGCTGCGCCGCGGCAAGGGCTACGCACTGGCCTGCGGCATCGACCAGCTGCGCGCCGACCCGCCCGACGTGGTGGTGGTCATCGACGCCGACTGCCTGCCCGACCCCGGCGCGGTGGCCGACCTGGCCGAGCGCTGCCACACCCTGCAGCGGCCGGTGCAGCTGCTGAACCTGATGGCGTCGCCGGACGGTGCCCCCCTGCGCATCCGGGTGGCCGAGTTCGCGATGGTGATGAAGAACCTGGTGCGGCCGCTGGGCACGCAGCGGCTGGGCGGCGTGTGCCACCTGTCGGGCACCGGCATGGCGCTGCCCTGGGCGCTGGCGGCCACCGCCCGCCTGGCCACCGGCCATGTGGCCGAGGACATGGCCCTGGGCGTGGACCTGGCACGGGCCGGCCGCGGCCCGGTGTTCCTGCCGACGGCACGCATCCGCAGCAGCTTCGTGGCCAACCCGGCCGTGGTGCGGGTGCAGAAGGCGCGCTGGGAGCACGGCCACCTCGACACCCTGCGCAGCCAGCTGCCCGGCCTGCTGCGTGACACGCTGCGCCAGCGCAGCCGCACCGTGGCAGCGCTGGCACTGGACCTGTGCATCCCGCCTGTGGCGCTGTACGCCAGCGTGCTGACCGGCCTGCTCGCCGCGGTGGCGGCGGCGGCCTGGTTCTGGCCCGCGGCGCGCCCGGCCGCGGCGCTGGCAGCCAGCGGCGCCGGCGCCCTGGTGCTGGCGGTGTTGCTGGGCTGGTGGCACCACGGCCGGCACCTGCTGCGCGCCGGCCACCTGCTGCGCCTGCCGCTGTATGCGCTGTGGAAGCTGCCGGTGTACCTGGCCTACGCCAGCGGACGCCGGTCGGGCTGGGTGCGCACGCAGCGCGCCGTGACGGCCGGCCAGGCCGGGGTGACCGCACCATGACCACCACCCAGACGCCCCAGTCCGCAGCCGTGGTGGATGTCAGTGCCCTGCCAGGTGCCGGCATCAAGCCCTGGCTGAGCCTGCAGCGCCACCCGCGCGCCGCCTGGCTGGTGGCCGTGCTGGTGCTGCTGGCGGGCCTGCCCTTCGCATGGATCCGCGGCCAGAGCCACTTCAACAGCGAGGCCGTGTTCCAGGTGGCGCCCACCTACATGAAGAACCTCGACGCCGACAAGGAGCTGGAGCTGCAGTCCAACTCGCAGTACCGCGAGTTCGTGAACCACCTGTCGAACACCGTCGTCCGTCAGGACGTGCTGGAACGCGCCGTGGCCGACCTGAAGGCCCGCGGCATCGACCTGCGCCCGCCGGCCCTGACCGAGCGCAAGTACATCGAATTCCTGCGCCGCACGCTCTATGTGCGCGCCGTGCCCGATACCTACATGGTGCGCATCGGCACCGACGCCGACGACCCCGCGCACCTGCATGACCTGATCAACGCGGTGGCCACGGCCTTCGCCGAGACCACCCGTGCCGAGCAGATCTTCGGCACGCCGGAACGGCTGCAGAGCCTGCGCGCGTCGGCCGAGCAGGTCAGCGCCGAGATCGCCCAGCTCACCGCCCAGCGCGTGGCGCTGGCCGAACGCCTGGGCCTGACCACCTTCGCCGACAGCACCACCAACCCCTACGACACCACGCTGGCGCAGGCGCGCGAGCGTGCCGCCGCCGCCAGGGCGGACCGGGTGCGCGCCGAGGCCACGCTGGCCGCGTTCCTCCGTCACCAGGAGGTGCCAGCCAGCAACGGCCGGTCGCTGCTGGAGATGCGCCTGCAGGACGATGGCCTGCA
>JAGOBT010000412.1:2021-3895 GCA_017999135.1 Burkholderiaceae bacterium | reverse complement strand
GCGCTGCAGCAGGCGCAGGCACTGGGCCTGGGCGCAGTGGAACTGGCCTGCCACCAGGGCCTGGGCCGCCTGGCCGCACGCCAGGGCCACACCGCGCTGGCGCGGCAGCACCTGGGCGCCGCGCTGGCGCTGATCGACCGCAGCCGGGTGGCGCTGCAGGGCGACAGCTTCCGCACCGCCATCGGCGCCCAGGCCGAGGAGGCGCATGACCTGCTGGTGCGTCTGGCACTGCAGGCCGGTGACAGCGCTGCTGCACTGCTGGCCCTGATGGAGCAGGGCCGCGCACGCGCCCTGGCGCTGGGCGTGCAGGACAGCCCGGCCACGCCGGCCGACCCCACGCTGGACACGCTGCGCCAGAAGCTGCAATGGACGCGTGACCAGTGGCGCCTGGCGGTGGCCGAAGGCGACGCGCCCCTGGAGCCACTGGCCCGCCGCGTCACCGCACTGGAGCAGGCCCTGCTGGAGGCCCACCTGCGTGCCCAGCTGCAGGCGCCGGCAGGGCAGCCCGGCCCCACCGCCAGCCCACCCGGCGCCACGCCGCCGTTCGACCCCGCCGCGCTGCAGGCCGCCCTGCCTGCCGACACCGCGCTGGTCGCCTTCCACCTGCTGGACGACCAGGTGCTGGCCGTGGTGGCCACGCGTGAGGCGGTGCGCCACCACCTGCAGCCGGCGCCGGGGCTGGACGCACGCCTGGCCGGCCTGCGCTTCCAGATCGACGGCCAGCGCAACCCCAGCCCGGCCCTGCAGGCCCATGCCGCGCTGCTGCTGGCGCGGGTGCAGGCGCACCTGCAGGCGCTGCACCGGCTGGTGTGGGCGGGCGTGGCGCCGCTGGTGCAGGGCTGTGCCCGCGTGGTGGTGGTGCCCCACCGCAGCCTGCACTACCTGCCCTTCGCTGCGCTGCACGACGGCCAGGCCTGGCTGGCGCAGCAGCACGAGATCAGCATGGCCCCCAGCGCCACGCTGTGGCTGGCCGGCCGCGCGGTGCCACCGCGCCCGCCGCACCGTGCGCTGGTGGTGGACCATGCCGACCGCCACCTGCCGCATGTGGCCACCGAACTGCAGGCGGTGGCCGACGGCCTGGGCGGCGCGGCCCGGGTGATCGACGGCGCCGACGCCACCCAGGCCGCGCTGCGCGCCGCCCTGCCCGGCCACGACGTGCTGCACCTGGCTTGCCACGGCCAGTTCCGCGCCGACAACCCCAGCTTCTCGTCGCTGGAGCTGGCCGACGGCGCGCTCACCCTGCTGGACGCCCAGCGCCTGCCGGTGGCCGGCATGCTGGTGGCGCTGTCGGCCTGCGAGACCGGCCTGAGCCATGTGGCACCGGGCGACGAGCTGCTGGGCCTGGTGCGCGGCTTCCTGCTGGCCGGCGCACCCACGGTGCTGGCCAGCCTGTGGATGGTGGACGACGCGTCCACTGCCCGCCTGATGCGCAGCTTCTACAGCCGCCTGGGCGCCGGCGCCCGGCCGGCCGCGGCGCTGTGCGCCGCGCAGCTGGAGCAGGCCCAGGCCGGCGCGCACCCGTTCCACTGGGCCGCCTTCGCGCTGCACGGCCAGGCCTGACGGGCGCACCCGGCGGCGGACTGCCGGGCCGTCGGCACCTCCCTGGTTCGGGGGGGTGCTGCAACCCGACGGGCGAAAACCGGTCTGACCTGCGTACGAACCCGGCGCCGCGGCGCTCCGTGCGGAGACAACGTTGCCCAGACCGAGGATTGCCATGCGCTTCAAACCCGTCACCCTGTTGGCCCCCTTGCTCGCCGGCCTGCTGGCCGCCTGCGGCGGTGGCGACCCGCTGCCCGACACCGGAGCGGCCAGCACCGAAGCAGCCGACGCCGTGCCCGACCAGACCGCCCTGGCCGTGCGCCCGGGCCAGGCGG
>JAGOBT010000412.1:0-1921 GCA_017999135.1 Burkholderiaceae bacterium | reverse complement strand
TTGCTCGCCGGCCTGCTGGCCGCCTGCGGCGGTGGCGACCCGCTGCCCGACACCGGAGCGGCCAGCACCGAAGCAGCCGACGCCGTGCCCGACCAGACCGCCCTGGCCGTGCGCCCGGGCCAGGCGGCCAGCACCGCCGACCTGGTGCTGCAGCTGCGGCGTGGCGCCAGCATCGGCCCGGTGGCGGCACGCCATGGCCTGCGCGTGCTGGGCCAGTTCGGCCAGCGGCCGATCTACCGCGTGCAGGTGGCCGCCGGCCTGTCGGCCGACACCGTGCTGGCCGCAGTGCAGCAGGACAGCGACGTGCGCTTCGCCGAGCGCAACGTCGCCAGCCAGACACCCGAGGGACGGCGCAATTCGGTGTGGCTGATCGGCGGCGACGCACGCGCCTACGCCACGCAATGGGTGCCACCCAGCCTGAACCTGCCCGCCGCCCATGGCCTGAGCACCGGCCGCGGCGTGCGGGTGGCGGTGCTCGACACCGGCATCGACCTGCAGCACCCGGCGCTGGCCAGCCGCCTGGCGCGGCGCACCGGCGGCAGCCTGCTGGGCTACGACTTCGTCGACGGCGACGCCACGCCCGCCGAGGCCGGCAGCCGCGCCGACACCGGCTTCGGCCACGGCACCCACGTGGCCGGCCTGGTGGTGCTGGCCGCGCCGGGCGCGCGCCTGATGCCGGTGCGGGTGCTCGACGCCCAGGGCCGCGGCAATGTGTGGGTGCTGGCCGAGGCGCTGGCCTGGGCCGTCGACCCTGACGGCCGGCCGGGCACCGACGATGGCGCCCATGTCATCAACCTCAGCCTGGGCACCACCGCGCCCACCGAACTGCTGACGCTGGCGGTGAACCTGGCCACCTGCCAGTTCGACGACGACGACGACGACTTCCAGCACCCCGGCTTCGATGCCGACCGCCAGCGCTGCGCCAACCGCTTCGGGGCGGTGGTGGCCTCGGCCGCCGGCAACTCGGGCAGCGACGTGGAGAAGCAGTACCCCGCTGCCGAAGACGTGAAGGGCACGCTCAGCGTGGCCGCCAGCACCGCCGCGCACCGCATCGCCGGCTTCTCCAACTGGGGCAGCTGGGTGAAGATCGCCGCGCCGGGCGAGGCGGTGGTCAGCACCGTGCCCGGCGGTGGCTGGGGCACCTGGAGCGGCACCTCGATGGCCGCACCGCTGGTGGCCGGCAGCGCCGCGCTGCTGCTGGCCACCGTGCCGAAAGACGGCACCCCCGGCCAGCCCACACCCCGCCAGTGGACTGGCGAAGACGTGATGAAGCGCCTGACCGACCGCTCGGCCGGCCTGTGCGACAGCTCGTTCCGACAGATCGACGCCTGGGCCGCCGTCGCCGACCAGCAGGCCGCCGACAAGCCCTGCCGCTGAGCAGCGTCAGCGCTTGTCTTCCGACACCTCACCCAGCCCCGGCTGCGCGTCGTCGTCCACCGGCTCGGGCGTGGCCCGGGCCAGCGCCATCCACACCATGAACGGCAGGCGCATCGGCCGGCGCGGTGCGGGGCGGGCCACGTCCAGGCCGCCGGCCGCATCGGCCACCAGCACGCCGTAGACCGGCGGGATCTCGTCGGGCTGGGCGATGCCGGCGCGGATCACGTACCAGCACTCGCCGCTCAGCCAACGGTAGGCCTCGCCCTTGGCCGGCCGGCGCAGGTCGGCCAGCAGGTCGGCGCGGCGCACCTTGATCTCGTGCGCCACCGGTTCCACGTAGTCTTCCACCGTGGTGTGGCGGATCGAATAGACATCGGGCATGGCCATCGCCCAGCTGGGCTCGGCTTCGCCATCGATGCCGCCGTCGCCGCCCACCCGCGCGCGCAGGCTCAGCCCGCGCCACACCACCCGGCCGGCGCGCTGCATGGCGCGGGCCACCTGGGCCACCAGCTGCTCGTGGTCGTCGCGCGCGGCGCGGTTCTTC
>JAGOBT010000411.1 GCA_017999135.1 Burkholderiaceae bacterium | reverse complement strand
GCCAGCACGGTGTTTGCCGAGCACCAGCGCGTGCAGGTCGGCGCGCGTGCCCATGCCGGCGGCATGTACTGGAAGCGCCAGGGCGACTATGAATACCTGGTCAAGACCCGACCCGACAACCGGCAGACACGCATCGGCCCGCGCTCACCCGAGACCGAGGCGATCCATGCCGAGTTCAGCAGCCGCAAGTCGGCGCTGGAATCCCGCCTGCTGGCACTGCGCGGGGCGCTGGCCGAAGCCGAGCGGCTGAACAAGGCATTGAAGGTGGGCCGCACCCCGGCGCTGGTGGTGCGCCTGCTGCAGACGCTGGACACCGCTGGCCTGGCCGGGCACTTCACCGTGGTGGGCACCCATGCGTTGTACGCCTACGAAGCCGCTGCCGGAGTGCGCATCGTGCAGGGGGCCCTGGCCACGCAGGACGTGGACCAGCTGTGGGACGCCCGGCGGCGGGTGCGCTTCATCACCGACCTGGCGCGGGTGGACAACTCGGTGCTGAAGGTGCTGCAACGCGCTGACAAGAGTTTCGAGCGCAAGCCGGGCCAGAATCAAACCGCCATCAACGACAAGGGCTTCGAGGTGGACTTCTTGCGCCGCCAGCCCGAGGGTGACGGCCCCCATCCATTCCGCTTTTCTGACGACGAAAACGATCTGGGGCCGGTGCAGGCTGTGCGGGAATCGGTACTGACGAATGCGCCACGCTTCTCGCACCTGGTGGTGGCGGCCACCGGGGCGATGGCGATGATGCACACCATCGCGCCTGGCACCTTTGTCGACTTCAAGCGCTGGATGGCTGCGTCAGCGCCCCAGCGGCCCGAGCCCAAGCGCCGCCGCGATGCCAGGCAGGCCGACATCGTGGCCGCGTTGCTCGCGCAGGGGCTGCTGCCGGTCACGATGACCGCTGGCTGACCCGCTGGTGCTTGCCGGGCCGCCGGCAGCTGTTGTGGTTCGTGCAACCGTGCACGCCACCACCTCAACTGCGGGGTGAAGTTGCGGTTTCTCCTCTTTCCGAAGGTCAACAGATCGCCTGAAGATTGCATCTACTGCGCCACACCTCTGGCACCGCCCCCACCATGACCACCGCCCTCCTGATCACGCTCTGGCTGCTGGCCCTGGCCAGCCGCGCCTGGCTGCTGCAACGCCTGGCCGGCCGGCATGCGCTGCTACGCAGAAGCGGCAACCGCTGGTGGACGGAGGAACTGCGCCGCCGCGCCTGCGTGTGCAGCGTGCCGAACGACCTGCAGGCCTACCCGCAACCGCGTGAGTTCCGCATCCGCGTGTGGCGGCTGGCCGGCGTGCCGGTGTGGTGGCACGGCTGCTTCGTCAGCCTGCCGGTGCATTGCGATGCCACCGTGGCGCAGCTGGATGCGCAGCAGTTCGACCACCTGTTCAGCGGGCCGTTCCGGCTGCAGGCACCCGGTGCCGCTGCGGCGCGGCCGGCACTGGCCGGCTGACTTGAGCGACCGCTCTTCCCCTGGGGGGGCGACGGGCGGTCAGGGTGGCAGCACGTCGGCGGCGTGGGCCACCTGTGCCAAGGGCATGGCCGCCAGCAGCGCCTTGTCCAGCGTGGCCAGGGGCAGGCGGCGGCGCTGGGCAAGTTCCAGATAGGCAGCGTCATAACTGGTCAGACCATGGCGGTCTGCCAGTGCGTCGATGCTGCGCAGCGCCACGGCCTCGCGGTCGACGCGCAAGCGCAGTCCTTCTGCAGCGGTGACGAGCAAGGCCCGCCTGGCCGCGTCCAGCCGACGTCTGCGCTGGGCGCTGAGCAACAGGTTGCCGATCTCCAGCCACCACAATGCCGGCACCCAGACATCACCGCGTGACGTGGCTTGCAACACCGCCTCAGTGAACGGGGTGGCTTCGTCGGGCAGAAACCAGGCCGCGCCGACCGAAGCGTCCACCACCAGGCCTGTCATCAGCGGCGGCCCTGCGCGATCAGATCCTGGCTGCGCAGGCCGCCCAGGCTGACACCTGCACGGGCTGCGCGCAATTGCGCCACGGCATCCTGGCCACGTGCTGCGGCATCGTCGGCTTCTGGCAGCGCCAGCCTGGCCACCGGTTTGCCGCGCCGGGTGATGGTGAACACCTCGCCAGCCTGCAAGCGGTCGATCAGCTCGGACAGGCGGTTCTTCGCGTCGAACAGGGCAATCTCGGTCATGGCAGCGGTGGGTGGCAGGCGCCACCAATATAGCTGGCTAGCCAGCCATGAGCAACCGGGCCCCCAAGCGCCACGGACCAGCCATCAGCTGTCCTGCCCATAGCGCGGCTTGCGCTTCTCCAGGAAGGCCTGGATGCCTTCGTTGAAGTCGCCGCCGCGGGTACAGAGGATCTGGTTGCGGTCCTCCATCGCGATGGCCGCCCGCAGGCCGGGTGCGTCGATGTTGTGGTTCATGCAGTCCTTGGTCAGGCGCAGCGCCAGCGGCGTGGCGTTGAGCATCTCGGCCACCAGCTGGCGCGCCTCGGCCTCGATCTCGGCCAGCGGCCCCACCTTGCTGACGAAGCCCATCGCATAGGCCCGGTCGGCATGCAGGAAGCGGCCGGTCAGCAGCATCTCGGCCGCCAAGGAGGCGCCCACCATGCGCGGCAGGAAGTAGCTGCTGCCCATGTCGCAGCCCGACACGCCGATCTTGATGAACGCGGCGTTGAAGCGCGCCTCGGGCGTGCACAGCCGGATGTCGCTGGCCAGCGCAATGCCCAGCCCGCCGCCACTGGCTGCGCCCTGCACGATGCTGATGATGGGCTGCGGGCATTCGCGCATCGCGATCATGATGTCGCGGATGGCCTTCTGGCCGGCCAGGCCCTGTTGCACGTCACGCGGCGCGGCGCCGGTGCGGTCTTTCAGGTCCAGCCCGGCGCAATAGCCGCGGCCCGCACCCTGCAGCACCACCACGCGGATGTCGGCGCGGTCTTCCAGGCCCTGGAAGTAGGTGCGCAGCGCATCGGTGAGGCCGGCATTGAGCGCATTCAGCCGCTCGGGCCGGTTCATCGTCAGCCAGGCGACGCCATCGCGCTCGTCGATCAGCAGGGGGGTCTCTTGGTCGCTCATCACAGTGCCCGGGAAATGACTTCCTTCATGATCTCGCTGGTGCCGCCGTAGATGCGCTGCACCCGGGCGTCGGCATACATGCGGGTGATCATGTACTCGTTCATGAAGCCGTAGCCACCGAACAGCTGCAGGCATTCGTCGAGCACCTTGCCCTGCTGCTCGGCGCCCCACAGCTTGGCCATGCTGGCCGTCGCCGTGTCCAGCTTGCCGGCCACCAGCTGCTCGACGCAGCGGTCGATGAAGGCGCGGCCCACCTGGATGGTGGTGGCCACCTCGGCCAGCTTGAAGCGGGTGTTCTGCAGGTCGCCGATCGGCTTGCCGAAGGCCTTGCGCTCGCGCACATAGGCCAGCGTGGCCTCGTAGGCGCCTTCCATGCAGGCCAGCGCCGTCACGCCGATGATCAGCCGCTCATAGGGCAGGTCACCCATCAGCTGGAAGAAGCCCTGGCCTTCGTTGCCGCCCAGCAGGTTGGCGGCCGGCACGGTCACGTCGTCGAAGAACAGCTCGGACGTGTCCTGGCTCTTCATGCCCAGCTTGTCGAGCACGCGGCCGACGCGGAAGCCTTTGCAGTCCTTGGTTTCGACGATCAGGATCGATGTGCCGCGCGCGCCCTGGGTGGGGTCGGTCTTGCACACCACCAGCACCACGTCGGCCAGGTAGCCGTTGGTGATGAAGGTCTTGCTGCCGTTGATGACGTAGCTGTCGCCACGCTTCTCGGCCCGGGTGCGGATGCCCTGCAGGTCGCTGCCGGCGCCAGGCTCGGTCATGGCGATGGCGCCCACCAATTCGCCGCGGGCCATCATCGGCAGGTAGCGGTCGCGCTGGGCGGGGGTGCCGTGGTTCAGGAAGTAGTG
>JAGOBT010000410.1 GCA_017999135.1 Burkholderiaceae bacterium | reverse complement strand
GCCCCAGCAGCCCGACGACGGCAACCTCAGCACCCCCAGCGTGTGGCGCACCAACCGCCACCACGCCGCGGCCAAGGTCGAGGCGCTGTCGAGCAACGGCATGGACGAGAACGAGATCCCGGCCTTCCTGCGCAAGCAGGCGGATTGAACGGGCCATGGCCTCGCGGCGGGCCGCCCATGCGGCCCGCCGAAGGTGGTCGACGTCAGCCGCCCCGGCTGAAAGACTGCACCAGACCGCGGTCAGTCACCCTGCAGGTGTAGCGGCCTGTCGGGTTGCTCAGCACCAGTTCCCACAGATCCTGGCGCACGCGGTTCTGCCGTTCCACGGTGGCGTCCTGGCCGTCATTGCCTGATCCGCTGTTGTTGATCTGCTGGTTGCAGGCAAACAGTGCCTTGGCAGACGGCCGATCGGCATTGCCGGGCATCGGCCGCTGGGGCGGATTGGGCTGGTTGTCGTCGCAGGCGTTGTTGCTGACCGGGCGGATGGTCTGGAATCGGCCGTCTGCCACCCGCACCTCGATGCAGCCACGCTGCGGCGTGCGCCAGAACACGAAACGGCCGCCGGGCGCTGATTCGCTGCGCGTGCTGCGGTAGCCGCGCCGCTGCAGTTCCTGTTCGCCGCCGGCTGCGCGTGCGCCCACCAGGTCCTGGTAGCCGTTGTTGTTGCCGGAACCCGGCCCGCCGCTCCAGCCACCGCCCTGGCCGGGCCGGTTGTTGTCCCAGCCGCCACCCTGACCCGGGCGGTTGTTGTCCCAGCCGGCGCGGGTCTCGAACACGCCGCCGCAGCCGTCGGTCACGTACAGGCCGTTGCGCGTCTCGTCCCAGTTGCGGCCTTTCACGCAGGTGGTCTTGCTGATCTGCCGCACCAGCACCACCTCGCCGCGGCCCTGCAGCCAGCATTCCTCGCGCTGGTTGTTGCGGGATTGGCAGGTGACGCTGGCCGCCAGCGCGTCGGCGCCCAGCAAGGTCATGGCCGCCACGGCGGCAACAAGGTGGGCAATCGGTCGCATGGTGGGGTGTGGACAGCGGGTTGGTCAGGGCTGTCATGCTATCCGCCGCAGCGGGTGAAATCCATGCGGGCGCTGGCGGCGGGCGCATGGGGCCCCGGGCCAGCGGCGTCACTGCGCCGGGCGCTCCAGCACGGCGCGCAGCATGGACGGGTGGCTGGGCGGTGCAAACCGCACCACCGCCTGCTGCAGTGACCAGTCGGCCCGCCGGGGCCAGACGGTGAAGCCTGGCAGCACGCAATCCGTGTCGCGCTCTTCGCCGGCCTCCTTGCCGCTGGTCAGGGGCTGGGTGTAGGGCTCGGCATCGCCCCGGTCCAGCACCAGATGCATGCGGGTGCGGGCGATCGGCACCACCGGGTCCAGGCCATCGCGGCGCAGGTCGGCGCGGAACGGTTCGGGGGCCAGCGCGGCCGCCGCGGCCATGTCGGGCATCCACTCCGAGCGCACCACCACCCCATGCGGCGCCACCCAGTGGATGCGCAGCCAGGGCGGCCTCTCGCCTTCCGACCAGAGCATGTGCAGGTCGTGCCCGTGGGTGCACCAGGTGAGGTGTTCGGTGTCGGCGCCCATCCAGTCGCTGGTCTGCCGGTGCTCGACACGCCGCAGCTTCACCCGGTCCGGCGCCGTCAGCGACTGGGCATACACCCGGCCGACGCCGGGCAGGTCGAAGGCCCGCAGCGGGCCCACCCGGTGGTTCAGGGGTGGGTTGTCGGCCGGCAGGATGCGCCGCGCGCCCACCTCACGTGCGGCGTGCTGCAGCGCCGATTGCGCCATCTGCACGGCGGCGCCCAGCACCGCCAGGATCAGCAGCCCGCTGCCGGCCAGGGCCATGCGCTCGCCTGTGGCCAGCGCCGGGCGCGCCCAGCGCCCGGCCAGCCAGTGCGCGCCGAACCACACCGCCGGCGTCACCGTCAGCAGCGCGATGTAGAACACGGCCAGCGCCTCCATGCCGCTGACGGCACGGGCCGGCCCGAACAGCAGCCCCAGCGCCACCGGCGCGGCCACCAGCGAGACCAGCCGTACCACCGCCCAGCTGCCCGCCCGCCCGCTGCGGGCGAAGTACCAGCGCTCCAGCCACAGCAGCAGGGCCACCACCGCGGCCACGCCGGCCGCGCCGCGCAGCCAGGGGCCGTGGCTACCCGGTGGCAGCCGGGCCAGGTTGTCGAGCAGTTCATCCCATGGCATGGGCGCCTCCGGGCCTGCCGCGGGCGGGGCGCGGCTTCACGCCGGAGGTATCGGCAGCGCGAGCCCACCGCTGCAGGCGGGCGGCGGGCCCCATGGGCCGCCGGGCCGGGGTGTGCGTCAGCGCACGGCCGAGCGCAGGTCGATCAGCGGGTAGGACGGATCGGTGTAGCCGGGTGTGGACGGGTGGCCCGGCGCCACCAGGCGGTCGATCAGGGCCTCGTCGTCGGCCGTGATGGTGCAGTCCAGCGCCGGCAGGTAGCTCTCCCACTGGGCCAGCGTGCGCGGCCCGGCAATCACCGAGCTGACGGCCCGGTTGGCCAACACCCAGGCGGTGGCGAACTGCGCCAGCGTCACGCCCTTGGCCTGGGCATGCCCCTGCAACTGCTGGGCAATGGCCAGGCTCTCGGCGCGGAATTCGGTCTCGGCGATGCGCTTGTCGCCCCGGCCGGCGCGGCTGCCCGGCTCGGGCTGGGCGCCGGGCTGGTATTTGCCGGTGAGCACGCCGCGCGCCACCGGGCTGTACGGCACCACGCCGATGCCGTGGTGGGCGCAGGCCGGCAGGATCTCGACCTCGGGCATGCGGTTCAGCAGGTTGTAGTAGGGCTGGCACACCACCGGCCCGGGCATGTTCAGCCGCCTGGCGCCGTGCACCATCTCGGCGATGCGCCAGCCGCGGAAGTTGGACAGGCCCCAGTGGCGGATCTTGCCGGCGCGCACCAGGTCGTCCAGCGCGCGCAGCGGTTCTTCCAGGTCGATGCCGGGAAAGTCGCGGTGCAGGTACAGGATGTCGATGTGGTCGGTCTGCAGGCGGCGCAGGCTGGCGTCGACTTCGCGCAGCATCCAGATGCGCGAGTACTGGCCCTCGTTGGGCCGCTTCGACATCGCATTGCCGAGCTTGGTGGCCAGCACCCAGTCATGCCGGTGCGGCTGGATCAGCGCACCCACCATGGCTTCCGACGCGCCGTGGGTGTACACGTCGGCGGTGTCGATGAAGTTCACGCCCGCGGCATGGGCATGGGCCACGATGGCGGCGGCCTCGGCCTGGTCGGTCTGGTCGCCGAACATCATCGTGCCCAGGCACAGGGCCGACACCTGCAGGTTGCTGGTGCCGAGGCGGCGGTAGTGCATCAGGGGCTCCCGGCCACCACGGCGCCGGGGCGCCGCGGCAGCGTCAGTCGAACAGCTCGGGGTCGGTGCGGCAGATTTCCTGCCACAGCGGCTGGAAGTGCGTCCAGCCCACGGCGGCGCTGCCGGCGTTTTCGCGCGTGTACACCGCGTTGGCATGCGGCACCAGCTTGGGCGTGCCGGCGGCCATGGCCATCAGCTGGGCCTGGGCGCAGCGCTCGAAGCAGACGTACCAGAACACCGCCTCGTCCACCGACGCGCCCACGGTGAAGTGGCCGTGGTTCTGGTGGATGGCCGCGCGGTTGTTGCCGAAGGCGCGGGCGAAGTCGGCGCCGGCCGAGGTCTCGAACACCACCGCGCCGCCATGCTCGGCGATGACCACGTTGTTCTCGTAGAACACGCAGGCGTCCTGGGTGATGGGGTCCAGCGGCACGCCCAGCGCGCTGAAGGCCTTGCCGTAGACCGAGTGGGCATGCGCGGCAGCCACCACGTCGGGCCGGGCCGCATGCACGGCGGCGTGCAGCACGTAGGCGGCGCGGTTGACCGCATGCTTGCCGATGACGACATCGCCATGGTGGTTGACCAGCAGCAGGTC
>JAGOBT010000409.1 GCA_017999135.1 Burkholderiaceae bacterium | reverse complement strand
CTGAATCGCCGACATCGACGTTGCCATTGCCGTTGTTGTCGGTGGTCTGCACGCTGACCGTGCCGCCGCCGGTGCAGGGCAAGGACTCGGTGGTGGTGACACCGGTCACCAGCCGGGTGCGGCTGCCGAACAGGGCAGGCAGCCGGTCCAGCTGGGCGCGGGTGAAGTTGAACAGCGTCCGGGCACCCGGCGCCACCTGCGCGCCGGTCACCAGGCCGGTGGCGTCACCCAGGTAGGTGGCGGCCACCAGGGTCTGGCGCGCCACGCCCTCGAGGTTGCCCGCCGTGATGCTGGCCGCGCTGGGCACCACCGGGATGCCGCTGTCGTCATCGCTGGCCCCGCCACCGCCGCAGGCAGCGAGCAGGGCAGCCAGTGCCAGGCTGGTGAGCCGGGCGGCGCCGCGGCGAAGGCACAGCGGGGTGCAGCGGATGGTGGTCATGGGTTCTCCCTGGATGCGACCCTGGTGGGCAGATTCTAGGAGCGGGCCCCGCCACGGCCGCCTACACTGCGCCGCTTTCCACCCTGGTGGCCGCTGCCGCCACGCACCACATCGCCATGGGCTGGCACGGTCACCTGCAACTGCACTACACGCACGACAACGGCCGCACCACCGCGCTCGACCGCCACCACGGCCCGCTGCGCGTGCTGCAGCGGCTGTACCCCGAGGGAGACGCCATCTGCCACCATGTGCTGGTGCACCCGCCCGGCGGCGTGGTGGGCGGCGACGTGCTGGCGCTGGACGCCCGCCTCGACAGCGGCAGCCATGCGGTGATCACCACGCCTGGCGCCACCCGGTTCTACCGCAGCGACGGCCTGCTGGCCGAGCAGACCGTGCAGGCCACCCTGGCCCCCGGCGCGCGGCTGGAGTGGCTGCCGATGGAAACCATCACCTACCGCGGCTGCCAGGCGCACAACAGCCTGCACTTCAGCCTGGCGCCCGGCGCGCAGATGCTCGGCTGGGACGTGCTGGCGCTGGGCCTGCCGGCCGCCGGTGCTGCGTTCGATGCGGGCCGCTACCGCCAGCACATCACCCTGCCCGGCGTGTGGCAGGAGCGCGGCCTGTTCGACGGCAGTGATGCCCTGCTGCTGCACAGCCCGCTGGGCCTGGCCGGCCACACGGTGAGCGCCAGCCTGTGGCTGGCCGAAGGCATGGGCCCGGGGCAGACGCTGGACCGCAGCCGCACCGAGGCCCTATTGGACGCCGCCCGCGCGCTGATCGTCGCCAGCGCGTTGCCCACCACCGCGGGCGTCAGTGCGCCGCACCCCAGCCTGCTGGTGCTGCGTGCGCTGGGCCACCGGGTCGAGCCGGTGATGGCCCTGCTGCAGGCGGTGCGCGGCGCCTGGCGCCAGCTGCACTGGGGGCTGGACGCCCACCCGCCGCGGGTCTGGCGCACCTGACAAGTTGCGAACGTGACCTGCGTGCAGGCGCGCGCTGGCCGACAATCCGGCCCATGCTGACCGTCAACAAACTCATCCCCCAGGGCCGCGGCCTGGCCGCCGTGCTGGTGCGCCGCGCCGCCACCGTGCAACTCGACTGGGACGTGCGCCAGAAGAGCCGCTTCGATGCCACCGACAGCCAGGGCCGCACGCTCGGCGTGTTTCTGCCGCGCGGCACGCTGGTGCGCGGCGGTGACGTGCTGGTGGCCGACGATGGATCCCTGGTGCAGGTGCAGGCCGCGCCGCAGCCGGTGCTGGAGGTGCGCCACTGCAGCGCCCATGGCAGCCCGTTCGACCTGCTGCGCGCCGCCTACCACCTGGGCAACCGCCATGTGGCGCTGGAACTGAAGCCCGACCACCTGAAGCTGGAGCCCGACCATGTGCTGGCCGACATGCTGCGGCAGCAGCACCTGATCGTCACCGAGACGCAGTCCGCCTTCGAGCCCGAGGGCGGCGCCTATGGCGGTGGTGGGCATGGACACGGGCACGGGAACGACCATGATCATGCCCATGACCCTGGCCACGCACCCGCTGGCCGGCCGCTGGCGGTGCCGGTGGTGGCAGCTGCTGCGGCGCCCCACGTACACGGCCCGGGCTGCGGCCACGACCATGGGCATGACCAGGCGCATGGACATGGGCATGGCCACCACGGCCACTGAGTCGGCACCGCCTGCGTCATGCCCCGCGTCCGCCCTGCCACGCCACCGTTGCCCGCGGCTGCGCTGCTGCAGCTGATGTGGCTGGCCTCGCCGGCCCTGCCGGTGGGCGGCTTCAGCTATTCCGAAGGGCTGGAAGCGGCGGTCGACCAGGGCCTGGTCACCGACGAGGCCAGCGCCGGCCGCTGGCTGGTCGACCAGTTGCACCTGGGCCTGCAGCGCGCCGACCTGCCGCTGCTGGCCAGCGCCATGCACGCCTGGCAGCGGCGTGACGCCGACCGCCTGGCCACGCTGAACGACTGGGCGCTGCAGACGCGCGAGACCTTCGAGATGCGCCAGCAGACCGAGCAGATGGGCCGATCGCTGGCCGACTGGGTGCGCCAGCGCCACCCGGGCGACGACCGCCTGCCGCTGCTGGCCACGCTGCAGCCCTCGCCCACCTGGCCGGTCGCGTTTGCGCTGGCCGCCGCCGCCACCGGCGCGCCTCGGCGTGAATCGCTGCTGGCCTTCGGCTTCGGCTGGGCCGAGAACCAGGTCGGTGCGGCGGTCAAGTCCGTCCCGCTGGGCCAGAGTGCCGGCCAGCGCCTGCTGGGCGCCCTGGCCCAGGCCTTGCCTGCGGTGGTGGATGCCGCGCTGGCCACGGCCACCGCCGGTGACGCCGCCCGCCAGAACCTGGCACCGATGCTCGCCATCCTGTCGGCCCGGCATGAAGCCCAGTATTCCCGGCTGTTCCGCAGCTGACCCCTGTTCGCCAACGACTGACCACCATGCCTACCCTGCACAGCATTCCCGGCCGCACCAAGCAACTTCCGCCACTGCGCGTGGGCGTGGGCGGCCCGGTGGGATCGGGCAAGACCACCCTGGTGGAGATGCTCTGCAAGACCATGCGCGAGCGCTGGGACCTGGTGGTCGTCACCAACGACATCTACACCAAGGAAGACCAGCGCCTGCTGACCGTGGCCGGCGCGCTGGACCCCGAGCGCATCATGGGCGTGGAAACCGGCGGCTGCCCGCACACCGCCATCCGTGAAGACGCGTCGATCAACCTCGAGGCGGTCGACCGCATGCTGGGCAAGTTCCCCGATGCCGACATCGTGTTCATCGAAAGCGGTGGCGACAACCTGGCCGCCACCTTCAGCCCCGAATTGAGCGACCTGACGATCTACGTGATCGACGTGGCCGCCGGCGAGAAGATCCCGCGCAAGGGCGGCCCCGGCATCACCAAGAGCGACCTGTTCGTCATCAACAAGACCGACCTGGCACCCCATGTGGGCGCCGACCTGGCGGTGATGGAAGCCGACACCCGGCGCATGCGCCCTGACCATGCCGGCCGCCGCCCCTACGTGATGAGCAACCTGAAGACCCGCGCCGGCCTGGCCGAGGTGGTGCGCTTCATCGAGACGCGCGGGCTGCTGACCGCCGCCTGATCGCCGCCCGCGCGCGGCCTGCGCACCGGCGTCAGAACGTGCTGGCCTGGTCGCGCTGCAGCGCGGCGTCGGTCAGGTACTGGATGCCGGGCTGCAGTGCCGCGGCCCAGTGGGCCCGAAGCACCCGGGCCAGGTCGTCGCGCTGGCACAGCGGGTCACGCGGGGCGATGCCGCGGGCCTTGTCGCCGCACACCAGCGCGGCCAGCACCTTCAGGAAGGGCGCGAACAGCCCGGCCGGGATGGCGGCATGGGTGCAGGCGATGTGGCTCAGCAGGTTGGGCTCGCTGCGGTCGTTCTTGCGCTGGGCAAAGGCGAACAGCAGCAGCACCGCCTGCTTGAGCATGTGGTGCTGGCGCTGCCAGCGCGCCGGCCCGTCGATGGCGGCCAGATGGGCCCGGGTGG
>JAGOBT010000408.1 GCA_017999135.1 Burkholderiaceae bacterium | reverse complement strand
GCGCTGGGCAGCCTGCCCTGCCTGCCGCTGGGCAGCCTGCCGGTGCGCGGACGCGATGTGCCCGAGCCGGTCTGGCAGCCGCTGTCGCCCCCACCCGACGGGCCGGCCGACCCCGCGGCCGTGACGGCTGCATGGCTGCGCATGCAGGCAGCGGCGCAGGGCGGGCGCCCGGCCGACGCCGTCGCGTTGCTGGAAACCTTGCAGCACCAGCCAGGCCTGGACGCCCTGTGCCGCTGGCAGCGCGAGGCCCTGCAAACGCAGGCTGCTGCCGCCAGCGGCAGCGCCGGATAGGTCACCTGCCTCACCCCCGCGGATGGTGCGCCGCATGCAGCGCCCGCAGCCGCTCACGCGCCACGTGGGTGTAGATGGTGGTCGTGGAGATGTCCGCATGCCCCAGCAGCAGCTGCACCGCGCGCAGGTCGGCGCCGTGGTTCAGCAGGTGGGTGGCGAAAGCATGGCGCAGCGTGTGCGGTGACAGCGGCGCGGTGATGCCCGCCGTGGCGGCATGGCGCTTGACCAGGGCCCAGAACATCTGCCGTGTCATGGCCGCGCCGCGGGCGGTGACGAACAGGGCGTCGCTCTGCTGCCCGGCCAGGATGGCGTTGCGCGCCTCGGCCAGGTAGCGGGTGATCCAGTCTTGCGCCTCGGCACCGAAGGGCACCAGACGCTCCTTGCTGCCCTTGCCCACCACCCGCAGCACACCGGCGCGCAGGTCCACCCGCACGCTGGCGATGGTCACCAGTTCGCTCACCCGCAAGCCGCTGGCATACAGCAGCTCCAGCATGGCGCGGTCGCGCAGGCCGAGCGGCGTGGCCACGTCGGGCGCGTCCAGCAAGGCCTCCACCTGGGCCTCGCTCAGCACCTGGGGCACGCGCAGCGGCTGGCGGGCATGGCCCAGGCGCAGCGTGGCGTCTTCGGTCACCAGGCGCTCGCGCAGCGCCCAGCGGAAGAAGCGCTTGAACACCGTGAGCCGGCGGTTGGCAGTGGTGGCCCGGCTGCCGGCATGGCGGTGGGCGATGTAGGCCAGCAGATCGCTCTCGGTGCTGCTGGCGATGGCGCGGCCGGTGCGGTCGGCCAGCCAGTGGGCGTAGAGGGTCAGGTCACGCCGGTAGGCGTCGAGCGTCAGCCTGGCCAGGCCGTCCTCGATCCACAGCGCGTCGATGAAGCGTTGCAACACAGCCCGGCTGGCCGCCGGCAGCGGCACCGGGCCGGGTTCGTCCAACGGCATGGGTTTGAAGCAACCGCAGCGTCAGTCGAGCTTGAGCTTCTGCGCCGCCACGACCTTCTTGTACACCTCGAACTCGGCCGCGGCCTGCGCGGCGAATTCGGCCGGCGTGTTGGCCACCACCAGCGATCCGGTGCCTTCGATGCGGGCGCGCACCTCGGGCAGGGCCACAGTGGCCTTCACCGCCGCGTGCACCTTGTCGATCACCGCCTGCGGCAGCCCCTTGGGGCCTTGCACGCCGTAGTAGGCCATGCGGTTCACCGGCTCCAGGCCCACTTCCTTGAAGGTGGGCACGTTCGGCAGCTGGCTCAGGCGCTGCGGCGCCGCCACCACGATGGGCACCAGCCGGCCGTCCTTGATGAAGGGCAGTGCCGAGGGCATGTTGTCGAAGATGATCGGCACCTGGCCGGCCACGGTGTCGTTCAGCGCCGGGCCGGCGCCACGGTACGGGATGTGGGTGATGAAGGTGCCCGACAGGCTCTTGTAGAGCTCCATCTGCAGGTGGCCGATGCCGCCGGTGCCCGAGCTGGCATAGCTGTACTTGCCGGGGTTCTTCTTCAGCTCGGCCACGAAGCCCTTGTAGTCCTTGGCCGGGAACGACGGATGCACCGCAATCACGTTGGGCGTGGCCGCCACGTTGGTGATCTGGGTGAAGTCGGTCAGCGGGTTGTACGGGATCTTGGGGTTGATCGCCGGATTGGCGGCGGTGGTGCTCACCGTGGCCATGCCCAGGGTGTAGCCATCGGGCGTGGCCTTGGCGATCTCGTTGGCGCCGATCGAGCCGCCACCGCCGGCCTTGTTCTCGACCACCAGCGTCTGCCCCAGGGCCGGACCGATCTTCTCGGCCAGCACGCGGGCCACGATGTCGGTGGTGCCACCAGGCGCAAACGGCACGATCAGGCGCACCGGCTTGGCGGGATAGGCCTGGGCCAGCGCCGCCAGCGGCGCCGCGGCCAGGGCCAGCAACAGGGTCGATCGCTTCAGGGTGGTGGTCAGATGGCGCATGCCGCGTGTCTCCAGGGTGTCGTAACGGGTGGGCGGGATTGTGCCCGCGCCTGCAGAACCCCCGCTGTGCTGGCTGGCACACTGCCGCATGCCTGATCTGCTGTTGCTGCTGCCTGACTTTGCGCTGATCGCGCTGGGTTACCTGATCTGCCACCACACCGCGCTCGACCGCCCGGTGTGGGACAGCGCCGAGCGGCTGGTGTACTACCTGCTGTTCCCGTGCCTGCTGTTCCAGGCCATCGTGCGCAACCCGATCCGGCCGGCCGAGATGCTGTCGCTGGGCAGCGTGGGCCTGGCGATCGTGGCCACCGGCATCGTGCTGGCCTACGCGCTCGGCCGCGCGCCCGGCGTCGACCCGATGACGCATGCCAGCGGCGCGCAGACAGCCTTCCGCTTCAACAGCTACGTGGCGCTGGCGCTGGCCGAGCGCCTGGCTGGCGCGCCAGGCGTGGCCTGGCAGGCGCTGCTGATGTCGGTGTGCGTGCCGCTGTGCAACGTGGCGGCGGTGTGGCCGCTGGCCCGGCAGGGCGGGCACGGCTACCTGAAGGAGCTGGCGCGCAACCCGCTGATCCTGGCCACGCTGTCGGGCCTGGCCTGCAACCTGGGCGGCGTGCAACTGCCCGAACTGGCGGCCACCACGCTGTCGCGCATCGGCGCGGCCGCCCTGCCCCTGGGCCTGATGGCGGTGGGCGCGGGCTTGCGCTTCGGCGCCCTGCGTGAGGCGCCGTGGCTGGCCGCCGGCCTGATGGCCATCCGCCATCTGGTGCTGCCGGTGGTGGGCATCGCGCTGGTGATCTGGCTGCAACTGCCGCCGGCCCAGCAGGCGGTGATCGTGGCCTTTGCCGCCATGCCCACGGCGGCCAGCGCCTATGTGCTGGCCGCGCGCATGGGCGGCAATGGCGCCTACGTGGCCGGGCTGGTCACGGTGTCGACCCTGATCGCGATGGTGGGGCTGCCGGCGGCACTGCTGGCCCTGGGCTGGCTGCGCTGAAGCGCCGCCCCAGCCACACCGTGGCCACCACCGCTGCGCCAAACCCCAGGCTGGCCAGCGCCACCGGCTGGCCGTGGATGGGCCATGCAAAGGCCATCGCGAAGAACGGCTGCAGCAACTGCACCTGGCTGACGCGTACCGCATCGCCCTCGGCCAGCGCCCGGTACCAGGCGAAGAAGGCGATCCACATCGAGAACAGGCTGACATAGGCGAAGCCCAGCCAGGCGCTGATCGGCACGCTGGCCAGCGGCGGCTGCGCCTGCCACTGCAGCAGCGCGCCGGGCAGCGTGGCGGGCAGCGCCGCCAGCGTCACCCAGCAGATCACCCGCTCGGCACCCAGCGCGGGCGTGATGCGCGCGCCGGCCACATAGCCCACCGAGGCCGCCAGCACCCCCAGCGCCAGCCAGGCGTCGGCGGGTGACGGCCGCCAGCCCAGCCCGGCCTGCTGCGCCCGCCACAGGCTGAAGGCCACCACCAGTGCGCAGCCGGCCAGTGCGCACACCCAGAAGCCGCGTGCCACCCGCTGGCGCAGCACCAGCGCCGCCACCGCCGACGTGGCCAGCGGCGCCAGCGCGGTGACCACCGCGGCATGCTGGCTGGTCTCGGTGCGCAGCGCCCAGGCCAGGGTCAGCGGATAGGCCAGCGCATTGCCGGCGGCGGCCACGGCCAGCAGCCGCCATTGCGTGGCCGTGGGCCAGGGTGCAGCCACCCGCCAGAGCCACA
>JAGOBT010000407.1:1778-3945 GCA_017999135.1 Burkholderiaceae bacterium | reverse complement strand
CCCGTGCTGCTTGCGGTAATACAGCAGCGCGCTGCGCATGCGCCAGCGTTCCAGCTGCGACCCCGTCTTCGACACCTGCGCCTGCGCCACGGTGCGGGCCGACGCGCCGCCGATGTGGGTGGCCTTCAGTGCGGGCCAGTAGTGCACCTGCAGGCCGGCGGCCTGCAGGCGGCGGCACAGGTCCACCTCTTCGTAGTACATGAAGAAGCGTTCGTCGAAGCCACCCAGGCGGGTCCACACGGCCGCCGGGATGAACACGAAGGCGCCCGGAAGCCAGTCGACCAGGGCGGCCTGCTCGGGGTCGGCCCAACGGCGGTCCAGGCGGCCGAACAGGCGGCTGGTGGGGTGGCGCGCCGCCAGTCCGGCCAGGGTGAAGAACTCGTCGCGCAGCGTGGGGAACATGCGTGCCGACGGCTGCCGGCTGCCGTCGGTGCCGCGCAGTTCACCGCCGCCCAGGCCGGCTTGCGGGTGCTGGTCCATCAGCGTGATGCCGCGCCGCAGTGCGCCGGGTGCCGGCAAGGCGTCGGGGTTCAGCAGCAGCAGGTGGCGGCCGCGGGCGTGCCGGGCGGCCAGGTTGTTGCCGGCGGCAAAGCCCAGGTTGGTGGTGCTGTCGATCACGCGCACCCAGGGGTGCGCCGCGCGCACCTGCTGGGCCGTGCCGTCGTACGACGCGTTGTCGACCAGCACCACCTCGGCGTCCAGGTGGGCCAGCTCCTGCTGCAGATGGGTCAGCAGCGGGTCGATCAGCCGGCGCGAGTTGTAGGTGACGATGAGGATGGAGAGGTCCATGGGGTGTGTTCGTTCCTGGTGTGCGCGGTCAGGCCATGCGCGGAAAGCCGCGGAAGATCGATGCCAGCGCCGCCACGTTGCGGGCCAGGTCGAAGTCCTGCAGCACCTTGTCGCGGGCGGCCAGGGCCAGCCGGTGGCGCAGCGCGGGCTGGTCGATCAGCTGGCGCAGGCGCGCTGCCAGGCTGGCCACGTCGCCGGGGGTGGCCAGCAGTCCGGTCTGGCCATGCAGCACCAGTTCGGGGATGCCGTTGACCGGCGTCGAGACGCAGGGCACGCCGCACGACATGGCCTCCATCAGCACCACCGGGATGCCTTCGGCCAGGCTGGGCAGCACGAAGATGTCGGCCTGGGCGAAGCGCTCGCGCACCTGGTCCTGGGTCAGCGCGCCGGTCAGGGTGACGGCATGCGCCAGCCCGCAGGCGGCGATCTCGGCCTCGATGCGGGCGCGGTCAGGCCCGGCGCCGACCAGGGTCAGGTGAAACCGTGTCCCGGTGCGTTCCAGCTCGGCCAGCGCGCGGATCAGCAGGATCTGGCCCTTGGCCGGCGTCAGGCGGCCCACGCACAGCAGCTGCGGCAACGGGCCCGCATCACGCAGCGCAAAGCGGAACTGCGCCGGCTCCACGCCCAGGTGGCAGACGCGGAACTTGCCCCAGTGCGCCGGCGCGGTGATGCGCATCAGCTGCCCGCGCGCAAACTGGCTGATGCAGACCACCACGTCGGCCTCCTGCATCTTCACCGGCAGGTGCTGGCCGCCGACGTCGTCGAACTCATCGGGGCCATGGATGGTGTACGACAGGTGGCAGGCGGTGAGCCGCTTCACCAGCACGCCCACGCTGGCGCCGGCATTGCCGAAGTGCACATGCAGGTGCCGTGAACCTTCGCGTCGCATCCAGCGCGCCACCATCGCGGCCTCCACGCCATAGGCCAGCCACGACCACCAGGCCTTGCCGCCCGAGCGCAGGCCCAGGCTGAAGGCCAACATGGCCAGCAAGGGCCCCGGCGCCTGCCGCAGCCAGAACAGCAGCGCCGCCAGCGCGCCGGCCACGCCATGCCGCTTGACCACGTAGGTGCGCTCGGCCTCGGCACGTTCCTGCGGGTCCATCGCCGCGCGTGCCCGGTCGGCCGGGTTGATCGACGCGGTGACGATGGGGTGCCCCAGGGCACGCAGCTGGCGGATCTCACGCAGGATGAAGGTGTGCGACACCGCGGGATAGGCGCTGACCAGGTAGGCCAGCGTGGGAAGACGGGGGTGGGAAGCCATGGGCAATGCGGTCAGGAGAGGAGAGGAAGCAGCGCGGGCGCTGCGGTCGGTGCGCCTGCGGTCTCGACGGGTGGGCGCGCCGGGATCGGCCGCGCCGGGGCGCCGGCCACCACGGCC
>JAGOBT010000407.1:0-1678 GCA_017999135.1 Burkholderiaceae bacterium | reverse complement strand
GCGCTGTGCACGCCACCAGGCCAGCTGGCCGAACAGCGCCGGCACCTTCTGCAGGTGCACATGCACCGCGTACTGCCACTGCAGCGCCCGTTGCCCCGGCGCCTTCCAGGCGCTGCGGTGGGCGGTGCGCGCCAGCAGCGCCAGCGCGGCGGCCGCCATCACCAGGGCCGCGGCGGGCGACAGCAACAGCGCGGCGGCCAGCAGCCACGGTGCCGCCAGGAACAGCAGGCCGTGCTGCAGGTCGCGCCGCGCTTCGTGCTGCCACAGCGGGTCGCCCAGCCGGCGCATGCGCTGGGCCACCTCGGCATAGGCCACGCCCGACCGGTAGGCGCGGCGGGCATAGGCGCGCAGGGTGCGCACCGCGAGGTCATGCGTGGTCATCGGCGCGTCGATGTGGGCGATCTGCCAGCCCCGGGCGCGCAGGCGGGCGCACAGCTCGGGCTCCTCGCCGGCGGCCAGGGTCGGGTCGAAGCCGTCCACCTCGGCCAGCGCGGCGCGGCGCACCAGCACATCACCGCCGAAGTACAGCGTTTCGCCGACCGGGTACACCCAGTCCAGGTCCAGCACCCGGGTGTAGACCGACTGCTGCGGCGCGGACTCGCGGCGGTGGCCCCACACTGCACACCGGCGCGGCGCGTCGATGGCCGCGTGGGCCTGCCGCACGAAGCCGGGGTGCAGCTCGGTGTCGCCGTCGAGAAACAGCACCATGGGGCCACGGGCCTGCCGCCAGCCCAGGTTGCGGCCCTTGGCCGCATTGGGCGCGGCATCGTCGAGCACCAGCACGGTGGCGCCCAGGCCCTGGGCGACCTGCACGCTGCCGTCGGTCGATCCTGAATCCACATAGATCAGCTCGTGTTGCAGCGCGCCCCAGTCGGCGGCGGCCACCGACACCAGGCAGCGCTGCAGGCGCGCGCCTTCATTGCGGCCGATGACGACGACCGACACATCGACAGCCGCCGCGCTGGCCTGGGTGCTTGCCGTGGTGCTCATTTCGACCCCGCCGCCAGCGACGCGCCGAAGGTCAGCACCGACACGGCCGGTGCAATCTGTCGCATGGCATAGCCGATGTCGGCCAGCGCGCTGTTGGGCACGTAGACCACGTCGCCATCTTCCAGCGCGTAGTTGACCGCGCGGCTCGGGTCGATCAGCGCGGCCAGGTCGAAGATCTCGACACGCTGGGCCCCGGCGCGGTACACGCCGATGCGGCTGGCCTGCGCGTTCTCTGTCGCACCGCCGGCCTGGGCCAGGGCGTCCAGCAGGGTCATGCGCGGGGTCAGCCGGTACGAGCCGGGCTTGCCCACGGCGCCCAGCACGTACACGGCCGTCTCGGACGAATCGGGGATGAACACCACGTCGCCCTTCTTCATGCGGATGTTGTAGGCCAGGTCGCCGTTCAGCATGGCCTTCAGGTCGACCCAGATCAGCGTGTTGCGGCCGCGCAGGATGGCGCCGCGCGTCAGCGTGGCCGTCTTGTCGAGGATGGGCATGGCCCCGGCGCTGGCCAGCACCTCGGCCAGCGTGGGCAGCCGGGGGAAGCGCAGCACGCCGGCGCGTTCGACCCGGCCCAGCACGGTGACCTGGTTCGACGTGTATTCCTCCACGCCCAGCGTCGTCACCGGGTGCGAGAAGTAGGCCGCCAGCTTGCCGTTGAGTGATTGCACCGCCTCCTGCCGCGTGG
>JAGOBT010000406.1 GCA_017999135.1 Burkholderiaceae bacterium | reverse complement strand
GCAGCGCGAAGTGCAGTTGCAGCAGCGCGCCCACGCTCAGCGGCTGCTGATGGAAGTGCTCCGCCAGGGCACCGGCGGCCGTCTGCAGGGCCTGCATGAACCCATCGGGCGCTGCGTCCAGCACGGCGTAAGGCGCATCGGTGTCGGCGGCCAGTGCCTGGGTGGCCTCGGCCAGGGCCTGCAGCGGGCCTTGCACGGCCTGCGGCGCGGTGGGCACGGCGGCCAGCAGCTGCGCGCCGTCCAGCTCGGCGCTGTACATGCGCCGTGCGCGGTCGACCAGGTTGTGCGCCTCGTCCACCAGCACCGCCAGCGCCCAGTCCAGCGCCTGCATCAGGCCCCAGAGCAGGCCGTTGGCATCGAACAGGTGGTGCACGTCGCCCACCAGCACGTCGGCCCAGCGCACCAGCTCCTGGCCCAGGTAGTAGGGGCAGATGCCATGGCGCAGCGCGATGTCACGTTGCGCCGATGCGTCGAGCCAGCCCTGGGCCACGGCCTCCTGCCGGGCGGCGGGCAGGCGGTCGTAGAAGCCGGCGGCAAGCGGGCAGGCGGCCGGGTGGCAGGCGGTGTCGGGGTGCTGGCAGCCTTCGTCCTTGGGCACCATCACCAGCACCCGCAGTGCCTGGCCGGGGGTGCCGGCACGCAGCGTGGCCAGCGCGTCCAGCGCCGTCAGCCGGCCGGTGCCCTTGCAGGTGAGGTACGCGACCTTGTCGATGCCCTGCCCCGGCATGGCCCGCAGCAGCGGGAACAGCGTGCCCACCGTCTTGCCGATGCCGGTGGGCGCCTGCGCCAGCAGGCAGCGGCGGTTGGCGGCGGTGCGGTAGACGGCGGCGGCCAGGCCGCGCTGGCCGGCGCGGAAACCGGCCTCGGGAAAGGCCAGCTGCACCAGCGCCTGGTCACGCGCGGCGCGGTGGGCGGCCTCCTGCTGCGCCCAGTCGACGAACGCGGCGCAGCGGCTGGCCAGCAGATCGTCCAGCGCGTCGGCGCCGGCCAACTCCTGCAGCACCACCTCGGTCTGGCTGGCCACGTCGACGTACACCAGCGCCAGGGTGATCTCGGGCAGGCCGCGGGCGCGGCAGAACAGCGCGCCGTAGGTCTGCAGCTGGGCCCAGTGCAGCAGGCGCCGGTTGGCCGGGATCTCGTCGGGGTGGCCGCGGATGGTCTTGATCTCCTCCAGGCAGCCGCGGCGCGGGTCGTGGCCGTCGGCGCGGCCGCGCAGGCGCAGCGGGCCGCAGATGCGCTCCAGGGCGATCTCGGTCTCGTAGTCGGGCCCACGCCGCTGCGCCACCAGGGCCTGGCCCTGGCGGCCTTCCAGCGCGGTGGCCGACGGCGTGAAGCGCCGGTCCAGGTCACCGCGCTTGGCGGTGAACTCGCACAGCGAGCGCACCGACACGGTGTAGGTCCAGCCGGGCGGGGGATCCTGGGGCATGCGGCATTGTCGGCACGGCCGCAGCCGACAATCCACGCCTTTCCATGGCGACAGGCAGACATGTCCGACAACTTCGATCTGGTGGTGCTGGGGGCAGGATCAGGCGGCGTGGCCGCGTCGCGCCGGGCAGCGGCGCATGGCGCGCGGGTGCTGATCGCCGAGGCCGACCGCGTGGGCGGCACCTGCGTCATCCGCGGCTGCGTGCCGAAGAAACTCATGATGTACGCGGCCGGTTTCGCCCAGGCCTTCGACGAAGCCCGCGGCTACGGCTGGACGGGCGTGGCCGGCCAGTTCGACATGCCGCGCTGGGCCGATGCCAAGGCCGCCGAGACGCAGCGGCTGGAAGGCATCTACCGCACGCTGCTGGCCGATTCAGGCGTGGAACTGGCCAGCGGCCATGCACGGCTGCTGGGCGGTGGCGGCGTGGCGGTGGGCGCGCGCACGGTGCAGGCCCAGCGGGTGCTGATCGCCACCGGCGGCCGGCCGGCCACCAGCGCCCTGCCCGGCCTGGACGCGGCGATGAGCTCCAACGAGCTGCTGGACCTGCGCCAGCTGCCCGAGAGCCTGCTGGTGGTGGGTGGCGGCTACATCGCGGTCGAATTCGCCAGCATCCTGGCGGGCCTGGGCTGCCGGGTGACGCTGGCCTTCCGCGACAGCCTGCCGCTGCGTGGCTTCGATGCCGACATGCGCCAGCGCCTGGCCGACGCGCTGCGGGCCCGCGGGCTGACGCTGGCCGGCGGCGTGGGGCTGCAGCGGCTGGTGCGCGAGGCCGAGGGCTTCAGCCTGCTGCGCAGCGATGGATCGGTGCTGCGCGCGGCGGCAGCGTTGAACGCCACCGGCCGCATCCCCAACACCGCCGGCCTGGGGCTGGCCGAGGCCGGTGTCGCGCTCGATGCGCGCGGCGCCATCGCGGTGGACGCCGACAGCCGCACCAGCGCGCCGGGCATCTGGGCCATCGGCGACGTGACCCAGCGCATGAACCTGACCCCGGTGGCGATTGCCGAGGGCCGGGCCTTTGCCGACACCGAGTTCGGCCGCCGGCCCAGCCGGGTCGACCACCGCACCGTGGCCAGCGCGGTCTTCACCGACCCGCCGATCGCCACCGTGGGCCTGACCGAGGCCGACGCCGCGCAGCAGGGGCCGGTGGATGTCTACCTGTCGGACTTCCGGCCGATGAAGACGGCGTTTGCCGGCGGCACGGCACGCAGCTGCATGAAGCTGGTGGTCGACGGCCTGAACGACCGCGTGCTGGGCGTGCACATGATCGGCACCGACGCACCCGAGATCGTGCAGAGCCTGGCCGTGGCGCTGACCTGCGGCGCCACCAAGCGCGACTTCGACCGCACGGTGGCGGTGCACCCCACGGCGGCCGAAGAGTTCGTGCTGATGCGCGAGCCGGTGCGGCGGCACCTGGCGCCGGCGCCTGCAGCGGGCTGAGCGCCGCGCGTCAGCGCTTCCAGAACGCCTCCACCGCCTGCAGCCGGCGCCGCTTCTCGGTGGTGATGTAGACGGTGGTGGTGGCCAGCGAGGCATGGCCCAGGTTCTGCTGCGCGATCTCGATGGGCATGCCGCCGGCGATGGCATGGCTGGCATGGGTGTGGCGCATCCAGTGCGTGCTGGCGCGCAGGAAGCGGTCGGCACCGCGGGCATCGCCTTTGGCCTGCAGCACCTGCGCGCAGGTGGCAAAGAAGGCCTTGACCTGGTCATGGAAGGTGCTGGCGGCGATGCCCTGCCGCGGGTCAATGGTCCTGCCGGCGTTCAGGCCCGGCGCGCGCAGCGCAGCATCGCTGGCCTGGCCGAGCAGGTGCGCGCCCTGGTTGCCGATGTTCTGCGGGTCGGCGTCGAGCCCGCGTGCAACCAGGTAGCCCGACAGTGCGGCGATCACCTCGGCCGGCACCGGCACCTCCCGCAGCTTCTGTCCCTTGCCGGTCACCCGCAGCAGCCAACCCTGCAGCGGCGCGTCGTCCGCGCCGTCCGCCGCAAACTCGGCCGCAAACTCCACCCACTGCAGGTCGTCGACCGTGGCGGCCACCAGTTCGGACAGCCGCAGCCCGGTGGCATAGAGCAGGCGCAGGCCGAAGGCCAGCCGCTGGTGCGCCGATGTGGGGGCCAGTGCGTCCAGCTGCGCGTCGATGAAGCGCCACTGCGCCGGGCTGAAGCTGCGCCCGGCCTGGATGCGCGGTGCCGCACTGCGCGGCACGGCCACCGCCGACCAGGGGTTGCCCATCAGATAGTTCTGGTCGACCAGGAAGCCGTACAGGTTCTTCAGGATGGTGACGGCATGGCGCTGGGCCGATGCCGACAGGGGCCCCTCGAACGGCCGCCACAACGGTGACCAGCGCTCGCGGCCGCGGTCACCGCACCAGCGGCTGCGCGGCTGCGGGTCGGCCAGGAAGTTTCGGTAGGCGACGCAGTCCTCGTTGGTCATCGACGACAGCGCCTTGCCCTGGTGGAGGATGGCCCAGAGCAGGAAGCGCTCGGCCTCCTTGCGGTAGGCACGCTGGGTGTGCGACAGCGCCTGCAGCCAGTCCAGGCCCTGCGTCA
>JAGOBT010000405.1 GCA_017999135.1 Burkholderiaceae bacterium | reverse complement strand
TCACGGTTCTGCTCGACCACGAAGACATGGTCGTGGTTGGCGATGAACTCGGCCACGCTGGGCGGGAACGGGAAGGCCCGCAGCCGCATCGCGTCCAGGTGGATGCCGGCGCCGGCCAGCGTGGTCAGCGCCTCGTCCATCGCCGGCGCAGTGCTGCCGAAGTACAGCACGCCCAGCCGGCTCTTGCGTGCGGCGGCACGCACCACCGGCTGCGGCACCAGGGTGGCGGCGGTGGCGAACTTCTTCAGCAGCCGGTGCACGTTGTACAGGTAGTCGGGCCCGGCTTCCGAATACTGCGCCTGCGGGTTGCGCGTGGTGCCGCGGGTGAAGTAGCTGCCCTTGCTGGCATGGGTGCCGGGCACCGTGCGCCAGGGGATGCCGTCGCCATCCACGTCCTTGTAGCGGGCGAACTCCTTGCCGGCGTCCAGCTGCTCGGCTGTCATCACCTTGCCGCGGTCGTACTCGCGGCCGGCCTGCCACTGGAACGGCTCGCACAGCCGCTGGTTCATGCCGATGTCCAGGTCGGTCATCAGGAACACCGGGGTCTGCAGCCGATCGGCCAGATCCAGTGCATCGGCGGCCATGCTGAAGCATTCACCCGGGTCCTGTGGCAGCAGCAGGATGTGCTTGGTGTCGCCGTGCGAGGCATAGGCGCAGCTCACCAGGTCGGCCTGCTGGGTGCGGGTGGGCATGCCGGTGGACGGCCCGCCGCGCTGCACGTTGATGATGGTGACCGGGATCTCGGCAAAGTAGGCCAGGCCGATGAACTCGGTCATCAGCGACACGCCGGGGCCCGAGGTGGCGGTGAAGGCGCGCGCGCCGTTCCAGCCGGCGCCGGTGACCATGCCGATGCTGGCGATCTCGTCCTCGGCCTGCACGATGGCGTAGTGGCGCTCGCCGGTGGCGGGGTCGACGCGGAACTTCTGGCAGTACTTCTCGAAGGCCTCGGCCACCGACGAACTGGGCGTGATCGGGTACCAGGCGCACACCGTGGCGCCACCGTACACGCAGCCCAGCGCCGCGGCGGCGTTGCCCTCGACGAAGATGCGGTCGCCCACCTTGTCGGCCCGGCGCACGCGCAGGCCGATGCCCTGCAGGTGGTCCTTTGCGAAGCTGCGGCCGCTCTGCAGCGCCCGCACGTTCGATTCCAGCAGCCGTTCCTTGCCGCGGTACTGCTCGCCGAACAGCTGCTCGATGACGGCCGGGTCGATGTCCATCAGCACGCTGAGCGCGCCCAGCACCATGATGTTCTTGAACAGCGTGCGCTGGCGCGGGTCTTCGTAGGTGGCGTTGCAGATGGCGGTGACCGGCATCGCGATGACGTTGATGTCGCGGCGGAACGCGCTCTCGGGCATCGGCCGGGTGCTGTCGTAGAACAGGTAGCCGCCGGGCTCGACCTCGGCCAGGTCCTGGGCCCAGGTCTGCGGGTTCATCGCCACCATCATGTCGATGCCGCCGCGCCGGCCCAGCCAGCCGGCCTCGGTGACACGCACCTCGTACCAGGTGGGCAGGCCCTGGATGTTGCTGGGGAAGATGTTGCGCGGCGCCACCGGCACGCCCATGCGCAGCACCGCCTTGGCGAACAGCTCGTTGGCCGAGGCCGAGCCTGAGCCGTTGACATTGGCGAACTTGACGACGAAGTCGTTGACGGCTTCGATGCGGTTCATGCGCGCACCTCCTGCTTGGTGGGGGCAGTCTTGCTGTCGCGGCAGGCCGGGCCGGCCTTGGTGGTCAGCAGCAGGAACTTCTGCATGTCCCAGGCGCCGGTGGGGCAGCGCTCGGCGCACAGGCCGCAGTGCAGGCACACGTCTTCGTCCTTGACCATCACCCGCCCGGTCTTGAGCGCACCGCTGACATACAGGTCCTGCGCCAGGTTCATCGCCGGCGCCTTCAGGCGGGTGCGCAATTCCGCCTCGTCGCCGTTGTCGGTGAAGCTGATGCAGTCCATCGGGCAGATGTCGACGCAGGCATCGCACTCGATGCAGGCCTTGTCGGTGAACACCGTCTGCACGTCGCAGTTCAGGCAGCGCTCAGCCTCCTTCAGGGCGGTGGTCAGGTCGAAGCCCAGTTCCACTTCGACCTTGATGCTGGCCAGCGCCTTCTCGGCATTGGCCCAGGGCACCTTGAAGCGCATGTCGTTGGTGGGCGCGTTGTGGTAGCTCCACTCGTGGATGCCCATCTTCTGCGACACCAGGTTCACGTGCGGCGGCGGGCGGCGGTCCAGCGGCTCGGCGTGCAGGAAGCGGTCGATCGACACCGCGGCCTCGTGGCCATGGGCCACCGCGGTGATGATGTTCTTGGGGCCGAAGGCCGCATCGCCGCCGAAGAACACCCGGGGGATGCTGGACTGCAGGGTCTTGGCGTCCAGCACCGGCAGGCCCCATTCGTCGAAGCTGATGCCGGCATCGGCCTCGATCCAGGGGAAGGCGTTTTCCTGGCCGACGGCGATCAGCACCTCGTCGCAGTCGAACACCACGTCGGGTTCGCCGGTCGGCTTCAGGGTACGGCGGCCGCGTTCGTCGTAAACCGAGGCCACGATCTCGAAACGCATGCCGACCAGTTGGCCGTCGCGCAGGATGAATTCCTTCGGCACATGGCAGGGGTGGATGGGGATGCCCTCGTGCTCGGCATCTTCCTTCTCCCAGGGCGATGCCTTCATGTCCTCGAAGGTGCTGCGGACCACCACCCGCACGCTGTCGGCGCCCAGGCGGCGGGCCGAGCGGCAGCAGTCCATCGCGGTGTTGCCGCCGCCCAGCACGATCACCCGCTTCTTCACGCTGGTGATGTGGCCGAACGACACCGACGACAGCCAGTCGATGCCGATGTGGATGCTGCCGGCGGCGGCCTCGTGGCGGCCGGGGATGTGCAGGTCGCGCCCACGCGGTGCGCCGCTGCCGACGAACACCGCATCCCAGGGCTCGGCCAGCAAGGCCTTCATCGATGCGATGCGGTGGTTGCCCTTGAACTCGACGCCCTGCTGCAGGATGTAGCCGACCTCTTCGTCGATCACCGCCTCGGGCAGGCGGAAGCGCGGCACCTGGGTGCGCATGAAGCCGCCGGCCTGCGGGTCGCCGTCGAACACGGTGACGGCATAGCCCTGGGTGGCCAGATCCCGCGCCACCGTCAGCGACGCCGGACCGCCGCCCACGCAGGCCACCCGCTTGCCGTTGCGTGGCTGCGGCCGCGGCATCATGGCCCGCACCTCGCCGCCCTTGTAGTCGGCCGCCACCCGCTTCAGGCGGCAGATGGCGACAGGCTCGGGCTTGGCCAGGTTCTCATCCTCGACGCGGCCACGGCGGCAGGCGGGTTCACAGGGCCGGTCGCAGGTGCGGCCCAGCACGCCAGGAAACACGTTCGACATCCAGTTGACCATGTAGGCCTGGTCGTACTGGCCCTGGGCGATCAGCCGGATGTATTCGGGGACGGGGGTGTGGGCCGGGCAGGCCCATTGGCAATCGACGACCTTGTGGAAATAGTCGGGGTCGGCCACATCGGTGGGGCGCACGGGCAGTGTCTCCTCAGCGGTGGCGTGCCACTTGACGTGAAGCACCGGCACGCCTTGTTGTCAGGGCCAGTCTACGCCCGGCCGCGGGGCTTTCCAGGCCGGGGCAACCCGCCGTCCCGCGAGCGACAGGCCCCGGCTTGCGGCACCTCAACGTTCACTGACGGTGATGCGGTGCAGCAGCCGGCGGTGGCCGTCGTAGCCGCCGGTGGCGGCATGCACCAGGCAGCGGTTGTCCCACAGCAGCAGCGTGCCGGCCTGCCAGCGGTGGCTGTAGACGAACGCGGGCTGGGCCTGGTGCGTGAACAGTTCCTTCAGCAGCGGGCCGGCCTCGTCGTCGGGCATGCCATCGATGCCGATGGTGTAGCCGGGGCTGACGAACAGCGCGGTGCGGCCGGTCTCGGGGTGCACGCGGCCGATGGGGTGCAACTGCGTGGCCAGGGCGGAATCGTCGTAGCGGATCGCCATCGAGCGGCCCTT
>JAGOBT010000404.1 GCA_017999135.1 Burkholderiaceae bacterium | reverse complement strand
TGGCCTCCTCGATCGGCGTGTCGGGGTCCCAGCGGTGGATCTGGTACAGGTCCACATGGTCCATGCCCAGCCGCCGCAGGCTGCCGTCGATCTCCTCGAAGATGGTCTTGCGCGACAGCCCGCCGATGTTGGGCGCCCGCCGTGCACCGAAGCGCACCTTGGTGGCCACCACGATCTCGTCGCGCCGCGCGAAGTCGCGCAGCGCGCGGCCGACGATCTCTTCGGACGTGCCGTCGGAATAGCTGTTGGCGGTGTCGAAGAAGTTGATGCCGCGCTCCACCGCCAGGCGGATCAGCGGGCGGCTCTGGTCTTCGGGCAGCGTCCAGGGGTGGGCGCCGCGCTCGGGCACGCCGTAGGTCATGCAGCCCAGGCAGATGCGCGAGACGGTCAGGCCGGTGCGGCCCAGCCGGGTGTACTGCATGCCCTTGCTCATGGGTGCGGCCCCCAGGGCGCGGCCATCATCAGCTTGTTCTCCTGGCTCTGCAGCAGCGGGCGCAGCTGCGCGGCAAACGCCATGAACTCGGGGTCGGCGAACAAGCCCTTCCAGAAGGCGCGGCGGTCGGCGTCGTCGTCGAACTTCCACAGGTGCACCAGCTGGTTGAGCGCGCCGATGTCGCCGGTGAAGTAGCCCACCAGCTTCCTGGGGTGCTTCTCCAGCGCCGGCCAGCCCAGCGTCTTGTAGAGGTGGGTGACGTCGGCCATCTTGCCGACGGTGACCTGGTAGGTGCGCAATTCATAGATCGCCATGGGTGCTCCAGCAGTTGCCAGCCGGCATGATGCGGGGCCGCCCATGTGGCGGCTGACAGTTTGGCGACAAGCCCCACCCGCCCCGCAAAGTGCCGCCACCGTGACCGAACCCACCACCACCGCCGCCACCACCGACACCCCGCTCGACGTGCTGATCGTCGGCGCCGGCCTGTCGGGCATCGGCGCGGCGCGCCACCTGCAGCGCCGCTGCCCGGGCCGGCGCTGGTCCATCGTCGAAGTGCGGCCCACACTGGGCGGCACCTGGGATTTGTTCCGCTACCCCGGCATCCGGTCCGATTCGGACATGTACACGCTGGGCTACGACTTCAAGCCCTGGCGCGCGGCCAAGGCCATCGCCGACGGCCCGTCCATCCTGCAGTACATCCGCGAGACGGCCGACGAGGCCGGCATCACGCCGCAGATCCGCTTCGGCCACAAGGTGCTGCGGGCCGACTGGCACAGCGCCGATGCCTGCTGGACGGTGACGCTGCAGCACACCGATGCCACCACCGGTGTGGCGCAGCAGACCACCCAGCGCGCCCGCTTCCTGTACCTGTGCAGCGGCTACTACAGCTATGCCGCCGGCCACCGGCCCAGGTTCGACGGTGAAGCCGACTTCCGCGGCCGCATCGTCGAGCCGCAGTTCTGGCCGGCTGACCTGCAGCACGCCGGCCAGCGCGTGGTGGTGGTGGGCAGCGGCGCCACCGCCGTCACCCTGGTGCCCGAACTGGCCAAGACCGCCGCGCAGGTGACGATGCTGCAGCGCTCACCCACCTACGTGGTCAACCGGCCGTCGGTCGACGCCATCGCCCAGCGGCTGAACCGCTGGCTGCCTGCCGGCCTGGCCTACACCCTCACCCGCTGGAAGAACGTGCTGGTCGGCCGCTTCTACTACGGCCTGGCGCGCAAGCGCCCGGCGCAGGTCAAGCAGCGCCTGGTGGCCATGGCCGCCGCCGAGCTGGGCAGCAGCTGTGATGCGCGGGTGCACTTCAACCCCCGCTACAACCCCTGGGACCAGCGGGTGTGCGTGGCGCCCGACGGCGACATGTTCCAGCAGATCCGCGCCGGGCGGGCCGCGGTGGTCACCGACACCATCAGCCGCTTCACCGCCACCGGGCTGCAGCTGCACAGCGGGCAGCACCTGGCGGCCGACATCGTGGTGCTGGCCACCGGCCTGCAGCTGAACGTGGCCGGCGACATCGCCATCACCGTCGACGGCCGCGCCGTGGTGCCGGGCCAGGCGCTGTCGTACAAGGGCATCATGCTGGGCGACGTGCCCAACCTGGCGATGGCCTTCGGCTACACCAATGCGTCGTGGACGCTGAAGGCCGACCTCACCGCCGGCTGGGTGTGCCGCCTGCTGAACCACATGCAGCGCCACGGCCAGGCGATTGCCGTGCCGCGGCACGACCCGACGGTGCCGGTGCAGCCCTTCCTCAGCTTCACCTCGGGCTATGTGCAGCGCGCCGCCGGCCTGCTGCCGTTGCAGGGCACGCGTGCACCCTGGCAGGTGCACCAGAGCTACCTGGCCGACCTGCTGGCCATCCGCTTCGGCAAATTGGACGATGGCGTGCTGCAGTTGCGCCGCACCGGAGAACGCGCATGAACCTCCACGGTCAGGTCGCCGTGCTCACCGGCGCGGCCAGCGGCATCGGCCGCGCCACCGCGCTGGCACTGGCGCAGCGCGGCTGCCACCTGGCGCTGGCCGACATCGACACCGCCGGCCTGGCCGAGACGGCCGCGGCGGCGGCGGCCCACGGCGTCACCGTCAGCCAGCATGCGCTGGACGTGGCCAGCCGCGACGCCGTGGCCGCGCTGCCGGCGGCGGTGCTGGCAGTGCACGGCCGTGTCAGCCTGCTGATCAACAACGCCGGGGTGGCCGTGGGTGGCACCTTCGATCAGGTGGCCGAGGCCGATTTCGACTGGCTGATGGACATCAACTTCCACGGCCTGGTGCGCATGACCCGCGCCTTCCTGCCGCTGCTGCGCACACAGCCCCAGGCGCGCATCGTCAACATCAGCAGCGTCTTCGGCCTGATCGCCCCGCCGGAGCAGACGGCCTATGCGGCGTCCAAGTTCGCGGTGCGCGGCTTCAGCAACGCGCTGCGGCATGAGCTGGCCGGCACCCACGTGGGCGTGACGGTGGTGCACCCCGGCGGCGTGGCCACCAACATCGCCCGCCGAGCGCGCCTGCCGGCCGCCGCGCAGCCGGCCGACGTGCAGGCCAGGCTGGCCCTGGCCGAGAAGGCGCTGCGGCTGTCGCCCGACAAGGCGGCCGACACCATCGTGCGCGGCATCGAAGCCGACCGCGCGCGGGTGCTGGTGGGCGGCGACGCGGTGTTCATCGCCTGGCTGGAACGGCTGATGCCGGTGCGCTACTGGTCGGTGCTGCAGCGCCTGCTGCCGGGCTGACCCTGCCACGCTGGTGACCACCCCGCCGCAGCAACCATCGCAGAATCCGCCATCTCCGATGCCAAGGCCCCACCCATGAACGCACCCCTGCTCCCGCCCGCCCTCGACGCCATCCGTGCCCTCGAGGCCGAGATGGTCGCCATCCGCCAGCAGATCCACGCCAACCCCGAGCTGGCCTATGAAGAGCACGCCACCAGTGACTTGGTGGCCGAGCGCCTGGCCCGCTGGGGCTGGGAGGTGCACCGCGGCCTGGCCGGCACCGGCGTGGTGGGCACGCTGCGCGGCGCGCTGGGCAACAGCACCCGCCGCATCGGCCTGCGCGCCGACATGGACGCCCTGCCGATTGCCGAAACCAGCGGCAAGCCCTGGGCCAGCAAGGTGTTCGGCAAGATGCACGCCTGCGGCCACGACGGCCACACCGCCATGCTGCTGTCGGCCTGCCGCCACCTGGCCGCCACGCGCAACTTCGACGGCATCCTGCACGCCGTGTTCCAGCCGGCCGAAGAAGGCCTGGCCGGCGCCCGCAAGATGCTGGAAGACGGCTTCCTGGAGCTGTTCCCGTGTGACGCGATGTTCGGCATGCACAACATGCCCGGCCTGCCCGAGGGCCGCTTCCAGGCCGTGCCCGGCTTCGCCATGGCCAGCGGCGACACCTGCATCATCACCGTCAAGGGCACTGGCGGCCACGGCGCCATCCCGCAGGCGGCGGTCGATCCGGTGGTGGTGGGCGCCAGCATCGTGATGGCGCTGCAGACCATCGTGGCGCGCAACGTGCCGCCGCTGCACACCGGCATCATCACCGTCGGCGCCTTCCTGGCCGGTGATGCGCC
>JAGOBT010000403.1 GCA_017999135.1 Burkholderiaceae bacterium | reverse complement strand
ACGCGGTGCTGCTGACCGGCGATGCCACCTGCTTCACCGCTGGCGCCGACCTGAAGGACACCGCCGGCTGGGCCAATGAGGCGCTGTCGCTGGTCGAGCGGCGTGAGATCGCTGGCGTGGGCTGGCGCCTGTGCAAGGCCTGGGAAGAGCTGCCCCAGGTCACCATCGTCGCCATCGAGGGCTACGCGGTGGGTGGCGGGCTGGCGATCGCGGTGGCATGCGACTGGCGCGTGATCGCCAGCAATGCCTTCGTCTCGCTGCCCGAGATCGCCTTGGGCATCCCGCTGACCTGGGGCGCCATTCCGCGGCTGACCGCGCTGGTGGGCCCGTCACGCGCCAAGCGGCTGACGATCCTGTGCGAACGGCTGGGCGCGGCCGACGCGCTGGCCATGGGCCTGGTCGACCATGTCACGCCGCCAGGTGGCGCGTTGGCGAAAGCGGCTGATCTGGCGCAGCAGGTGCTGGCCATGCCGGCAGCGGCGGTGCGCATGAGCAAGGCCACGGTCAACGCGGTGGCCACCGCCGGCCACCTGGCGGCCGGCCACATGGGGCTGGACCAGCTGATGCTGGCCGGCGCCAGCGATGAATCGAAGGCGGCGCGGGCCGCGGCGCTGAAGCGGCGCTGAGACGCCGCCGGCGCCCACCGCGCCGGCAATCCTGCAGCCCGGGCGCCCGGACAATGGCGCCATGGCAACCGCCCGTCCCCCGTCTGCCGCCCTGTCTGGCACGGCCTTCGCCACGCTGCTGCTGATCGCGCTGATGATGGGCGCCAACCATGTGGCGGCGCGGCTGGCCTTCAACCACGGCGTGGACGTGGCCACGGCCGTGATGTTCCGCAGCGGTGTCACGGCGCTGGTGGTGGGGGCGCTGGTGCTGGCCACCGGCGTGCCGCTGGCGCTGAACGCACGCCACCGGCGCGCGCTGCCAGTCATCGGCCTGCTGGTGGCGGTGCAGAGCCTGTGCCTGTATGCATCCGTGGCGCGGCTGCCGGTGGCGCTGGCACTGCTGGCCTTCAACACCTACCCGCTGTGGACGGCGCTGTGGGCGCGCGTGGTCTACCAGCACCGGCCCGAGCCGCGGGTGCTGCGCGCCATGCCGGTGATGCTGCTGGGCCTGGCGCTGGCGCTGGATGTGTTCGGCGCCGCGTCGGGCCTGGGCGCCGCCGGCCAGTGGGCACAGATCGGCGTGGGCGTGGCGTTTGCGCTGGGCGCTGCCGCCACCTTCGGCCTGGCCCTGGTGCTGACCCAGCACGAAGCCGCCGACGTCGATGGCCGCCTGCGCACCGCGCTGACCATGGCCCAGGTGGGCCTGCTGGCCGCGGCCGGCGTGGCCTGGCAAGGTGGCCCGCACCTGCCCCATGCCGCCGCCGGCTGGCTGGGGCTGGGTGCGCTGACCTTCCTGTACGGCACGGCGTTCACCATCATGTTCACCGTGCTGCCGCGCCTGGGCGTGGTGGGCAACTCGGCCATCATGAACGTGGAGCCGGTGTTCGCCCTGGTGCTGGCCTGGGCCCTGCTGGGCCAGCGCATCGCGCCGGTGCAGGTGGCCGGTGGCCTGCTGGTGGTGGCCACGGTGATGTGGCTGGGGCTGCGCCGCAGGTGAATGGGGCGCCCGGCGGGGGTGTTGCCGGGCGGCTGTTTCAGAACTCCACCACCTCGGCCTTGATGCCGCGGCCGGCCAGCAGCACGCGGGCGCGCTCGGCGTCGACCAGGCTGGTGAAGGGCCACCAGGCGGCGCGCCACTGGCCCTGGCTTTCCAGCAGTTCACCATGCGCGGGCACCGGCCCATCCAGCCGGCTGGCGGCCGATTTCATCTGCGCCAGGTGGACGGCGGCAGTGGCCCGCTGGCGGCTGGCCAGGCTGACGACCGCGTACACCGGCCCGGGCAGCAGGGTGGCCGGTGGGTCGGGTGGCGGCTCGCCGCGCAGGCGTGCCGCTTCGACACGGGCGGCATGGCGTTCTTCATCCGACAGTGACGGCCGGATGCTGGCTTGCGTTGCCGATGCCTCGGCGTCGGGCGTTGCCGCAGCCCATGTGGCCGCGTGCGACGCGTCGGCCGCCGATGCGGCAGCCAGCGCGCCAGAGGCGGCGCTGGCCGGCGCGGCAGCTGCGCTGGCGGCATCGGCCAGGGCAGTGGCCGATGCGGCTGCGTCAGGTGGCGGTGCAGCGTCTGACGCCGCAGCCGCCGGGGCCGATGCCGCCGATGCCGGCGCGGCGGCCAGCACGGCGGCCGCGCCCGCGTCGGGCAGGCCATGCAGGGGCCGCAGTGTCCACCCCAGGCCCACCAGGCCGACGGCCAGCACCAGGCTGGCGCTGCCCAGGCGCGACCGGCTGTAGGCACGCGGCCCCAGCACGCTGCCGTCGGCGCCCACCAGCACGCGGATGCGGCGGTCGCCCACGCCGATGGCGGCCGTCAGCACATGCAGCGGCAGGTCATGCGCCAGGCCCTTCTGGCGCAATGCGGCCAGCCGGGCGCGGTCGCTGTCGATGCGGCGGCGCGGCCAGTCGGCCGGCGCCAGCGGCTGCGGCCAGCCATGGCGCTGGGCCCAGCGCGCCACCTGGCCCGGGCGCAGCGGCCAGATGAACTCACGGCTGAAGGCTGCGCGCAGCGGCGGCAGGCCCGGCTGCCGGCCAGTGACGGCCCGCCGCAGCGCGGCCAGCAGGCGCTGCCAGCGGCCTGCCGGGGGCGTGGTGGCGTCAGCGCCTGGGTCTGCGGCCGGGTGTGTGGTCAGGTGTGCGGCCGGGTGTGCGTCGGCAGTGGGGGCCATGGCATCCATCGGCCCGGCGGCCGCGCCCTGCATGGCCGCACGGCGTGCCACGGCACGTGCCAGTGCCGATTCGGGCACGTTGCCATGCGGGGGCGGGTACACCGCGTCATGCACCACCGGCAGGGCGTCGATGTCCAGGCCGGTCGGCAATGCGATGTCGACCGGGCTGTGCGGGGCCGGTGCTGGCGCCAGCGCCTGCGTGTCGTCTGCCTCCGGCTGGGTGGCAGGGCCATCGGCTGTCGCTGCGATGGCGTCGTCCGGGCTGGGCGGGGCGGTGTCGGCTGGGTCGCGGCTGTCGTTGGCGGGTGTGTCGGGGTCTGCGGCGGTGTCTGCGGCGGCGCTGCGGTCGTCCGATGGTGCTGGTGCGTCGCCGTCGAGCAACGGGATCACCAGTGCGGCTTCACCGTCGTCGCTGTCGTCCGGGGCGGAGTCGGCTTCGGGCGCGGGGGCGTCCAGCGCCAGGTCGATGGCGTCGTCGGCGCGGGCCTGGCCGGCGGCTGGCGCGTCGAACAGCGCGGCATCGTCCTCGGGCAGCATCGACTGCACGTCGAGCCCCTCGATGGCCTGGCCAGCGTCGGCAGCGGCGGGCTGCAGGCGGGCATTGCGCTGCGCCAGGGCCTCGGCCAGTGACGGGCCTGCCTGGCCGCCCGGCAGCGCCTCGGCGTCGCCCGCGGCCTGTGCGGGCATGGCCGGGCCGGGCGGGGCGGTGGGTGCAGCAGTCCCCCACGGCCGGGCGCTGGCGAACGGCAACAGCACCTCGCCGATGCTGTGCACCTGCGATGCGTCGATGCGCTGCGCGAGCGGGTGGCGGTTGTGCCACGCCACCACACGCGCCGTCAGCTCGTGGAGGCGGGGCGCTTTCATGATGTGCCCGGATTGTTGGCGCCACCCCGCAGCGCCAAGCCGGCATCAAAGCCCTGAAAGCGCGCTTGTTCGGTGCGCGCCCTGTCTCGGTCAACCCAGCGGCCGCCACGGAACCGGCTCCGCCGGGCCGTCGGCGGCGCCCCCCTGGGGGGGGCGCGCCGCAGGCGCTTCGGGGGGGGTTACATCCCCGCGTAGTTGGGGCCGCCGCCGCCTTCGGGCGTGACCCACACGATGTTCTGCGTCGGGTCCTTGATGTCGCAGGTCTTGCAGTGCACGCAGTTCTGCGCGTTGATCTGCAGGCGGTCGCTGCCGTCGTCGTTCTTGACGAACTCGTAGACGCCGGCCGGGCAGTAGCGGCTCTCGGGGCCG
>JAGOBT010000402.1 GCA_017999135.1 Burkholderiaceae bacterium | reverse complement strand
GCCGTACCACAGGTTGACCAGGCCGCGCGAGAACATCACCGCCGAGAACATGCTGGTCAGGATGCCCAGGCAGTGCACCACGGCGAAGCCCTTGATGAAGCCCGAGCCGAAGGCCAGCAGCGCCAGGCCGGCGATCAGCGTGGTGATGTTGCTGTCCAGGATGGTGGCAAAGGCCTTCTCGTAGCCGGTGTTGATGGCCGCCTGCGCACTGGCGCCGTTGCGCAGCTCTTCGCGCACCCGCTCGTTGATCAGCACGTTGGCGTCGATGGCCATGCCCAGGGTCAGCGCGATGGCGGCCATGCCGGGCAGCGTGAGCGTGGCCTGCAGCATCGACAGCACCGCCACCAGCAGCAGCAGGTTGAAGGCCAGCGCCAGTGTGCTGAACACGCCGAACAGCAGGTAGTAGGCGCACATGAACACCGCGATGGCGGCAAAGCCGTAACCCACGCTGGCGAAGCCCTTGGTGATGTTCTCGGCACCCAGCGTCGGGCCGATGGTGCGCTCTTCGATGATCTCCATCGGCGCGGCCAGGCTGCCGGCGCGCAGCAGCAGCGCGGTGTCGGCCGCCTCGGTGGTGGTCATCTGGCCGCTGATCTGCACCCGGCCACCGCCGATCTCGGAGCGGATCACCGGCGCGGTGACCACCTCGCCCTTGCCCTTCTCGAACAGCAGGATGGCCATGCGCTTGTTGATGTTCTCCCGCGTCACGTCGCGGAAGATGCGCGAGCCCTTGGCGTCGAGCGTGAGGTGCACCGCCGGCTGCTGCTGGTCGTCGAAGCCGGGCTGGGCGTCGGTCAGGTTCTCGCCGGTCAGGATGACCTGGCGGAAGACGATGATCGGCGCGCCGTCCTTTTCCAGGTAGCGCTCGCTGCCGAAGGGCACCGGTCCGCCGCCGCTGAGCGCGGCCAGCGCCTCGGTGCTGGTGTTGACCAGGCGCACTTCCAGCGTGGCGGTGCGGCCGATGATGTCCTTGGCCTTGGCGGTGTCCTGCACGCCGGGCAGCTGCACCACCACCCGGTCGGCGCCCTGCTGCTGGATCACCGGCTCGGCCACGCCGAGCTCGTTGACCCGGTTGTGCAGCGTGGTGATGTTCTGCTTGACGGCCGCATCCTGCACCGCCTTGGCGGCCGCCGGCTTGAGCGCACCGGTCAGACGGAAGTCACTGCCGTCGGGTGCTTCGGTCCAGTCCAGGTCGGGCAACTGCTCGGTGAGCAGGTTGCGCGCCTGGGCCAGCACTGCGGCGTCGCGGAAGCGCAGCACCACCAGGTTGCCGTCACGGCTGACGCCACCGTGGCGGATGTTCTTGTCGCGCAGCAGGGTGCGGATGTCGCCGGTGACGGATTCGGCCTTCTTCGTCAGCGCGGCCTTCATGTCGACCTGCATCAGGAAGTGCACGCCGCCGCGCAGGTCCAGGCCCAGGTACATCGGCAGCGCATGCAGGCTGGTCAGCCAGTGCGGCGACCGGCTCAGCAGGTTCAGCGCGACGATGTACGACGGGTTGGCCGCGTCCGGGTTCAGCGCCTTGGTGATCGCGTCCTTGGCCTTGATCTGCTCATCCGTGCTGCCGAAGCGGGCCTTGACCGAGTTGCCTTCGAACTGCACGAAATCGGGCTTCAGCCCGGCCGCCGTGAGCACCTGCTCGATGCGCGGAACCAGGCCGGCATCGATCTTGAGCGTGGCCCGGCCGCTGGACACCTGGACGGCAGGCGCCTCGCCGAAGAAATTGGGCAGGGTATAGACCAGACCGATCAGCAGCGCGATGCCGAGGATCAGGTATTTCCACCAGGGATAGCGGTTCATCGTGGGTTCCTCAGCCCGGCAGCCTGCACAGGGGCGGCACCGGACGGGTCGACGGCCTGCAGGCGACCGGCGCTGTGGGGGCGGGCCGGGCGGCTGCCCGCGGCCCGCGGGCGAATCACTTGCCGAACGTGCCCTTGGGCAGCACCTGCACCACGGCGGCGCGCTGCACCTGCAGTTCCACGCCGTTGGCCACTTCCACGTTGAGCATGCTCTCGCCCAGCTTGGCCACGCGCCCGATCAGGCCGCCGGCCACCACCACCTCGTCGCCCTTGGCCAGGGCGTCGATCATGGCCTTGTGCTCCTTCTGGCGCTTCATCTGCGGCCGGATCATGATGAAGTACAGCACCACGAACATCAGCACCAGCGGCAGCAACTGGCCGAGCGAGCCGAACATCGATTCGGCGCCTCCGGCGGCGGCAGCCGGGGCAGTCTGGGCAAAGGCGTTGGAAATGAACACGTCGAAAGTCCTTGAAAGGGGCGCGCGGGCATCCGGCGGCCGAACCGCGCATTGTAGGTGGGGGCCAGGTCGGCGCCTGCCGGCCTGCCCGGGCGATCAGAACAGCGCCATGCTGAGCTTGCGCCGGTACTGGTCGACCACCGGGTCGCCCGGTGCGACCGCCGCATGGCCGGTGAGTTCCAGCGCGCCCTTGGCCTTCTCGGCGCCGGGCGCGGGCTTGGGGGCCGGCTTGCTCATCAGTTCGAGGATGGCGACGTAGGTCTTGCGCGCCAGTTCGCCGTTCCAGGCCTTGTCGCGCATGACGATCTCGAGCAGCGCGTCCATCGCGTCGGTGAAGCGGCCGGCGGCCATCAGGCCCTGCGCCAGCTCGTAGCGGGCGTCGAAGTCACGCCGGTTGGCGGCGATGGCGGCGCCCAATGCCTGCGGGCTGCGAGCGGTGGGCGCCTTCTCGCAGGCGGTGAGCCACAGGCCCAGCGCGGCGATGCGGCCGTCGAGCATGCCCTTGCCGGCCACGGGGTCCCAGGCAGCGCGGGCCTGGGCGATGCGGCCGGTCTCGATCAGCAGCTTGACGTATTCGCAGCGGGCGGCGTCGTTGGCCGGGTCGACCGCCACCGCCTGCTGCAGCTTGGCCACGGCGGCGTCCAGGTCGCCCTCGGCTTCCAGTGCCTCGGCCTCGGCGGTCTCTTCTTCGGCCTCCAGCGCTTCGGCGCTGGGCACGTGGCGGTCGAGGAACTCGCGGATCTGCGCCTCGGGGATGGCGCCGACGAAGCCGTCCACCGGCTGGCCGTCCTTGAACAGCACGCAGAACGGGATCGACCGCACGCCGAAGGCCTGGCTCAGCTGGCCGGCGATCTCGGGCTGGTCGTCACTGTTGAGCTTGGCCAGCTTGAAGCGGCCGGCGTAGGCCACCTCCACCTTCTCCAGCAGCGGGCCGAGGGCGCGGCAGGGGCCGCACCAGGGGGCCCAGATGTCGAGCAGCACCGGCTGCTGCATCGAGGCCTGAATCAGTTCGGCTTCGAAATTCTGGATGGTGATGTCGCTCATGGCTGCGCCCGGAAGGGGTGGTTGGAAGCAAGCGGCTTCAGATCAGGGCGGCCGCCTACAATTCAATGCTTTTGCATCTGTCGGCGCCCCAGCGCCGTCTGCCTTGGAACCCAGGCCGTGGACCCCAGCCCCGACAACCGCCCGCTCGGCGACCCCGTGCACCCCGCCGACCCAGCTGCTGTGCAGGTGGGGGTGCTGATGGGATCGTCCAGCGACTGGCAGACGATGCGGCAGGCGGCCGAGATTCTCGCCGAGTTTGGCGTGGCCCATGAATGCCGCGTGGTGTCGGCCCACCGCATGCCCGACGCCATGTTCGCCTATGCCGAGGCAGCGGCCAGCCGCGGCCTGGTGGCCATCATCGCCGGCGCCGGCGGCGCGGCCCACCTGCCGGGCATGCTGGCGGCCAAGACCACCGTGCCGGTGCTGGGCGTGCCGGTGCAGTCCAAGGCGCTGTCGGGGGTGGATTCGCTGCATTCGATCGTGCAGATGCCCAAGGGCATCCCGGTGGCCACCTTCGCCATCGGCGCGGCCGGCGCGGCCAATGCGGCGCTGTTCGCGGTGGCCATGCTGGCCACCGGCAACCCGGCGCTGCGCGCCCGGCTCGATGCGTTCCGCGCGCGCCAGACCGCCGCTGCGGTGGCCATGACATCGGAGTTGACATGACACCCCGCTCGATCCTGCCTGGCGCCACCCTCGGCGTGATGGGG
>JAGOBT010000401.1 GCA_017999135.1 Burkholderiaceae bacterium | reverse complement strand
GTGGCTGGCCGCCATCGTGGCCGGCCTGGCCTATGCGCTGCTGTACCGCGGCACCGGCCGGCTGTGGACGGCGGTGATCGCCCACGCAGTGACCAACGGCGCGCTGGGCATCTGGGTGGTGGCGTCGGGGCAGTGGCAGTTCTGGTGAACCGCCACGCGGCTCAGGCTGCGCGCTGCGGCACCGCCGCCCAGGCCGCCTGCAGCTGCTGCAGCCACTGCGCCAGCGCGGCGCCCTGCAGGTAGCCACGGGCGCCGCCGTCGGCCGGGCTGCGCGGCGCGTCCAGACGGCCGGCCAGGGTGTCGAACAGGCCGCACTCGATGCTGTCCTGCGCCACCAGGTACACCCACTGCTGGCCGGCCGGTGCGTCACCGCGCGGGCCGCCGGGCTGGCGGCGCGGGCGCCAGGGCACGCCGACCTGGAGCACCACATCCACACCGGCGGGCAAGGGCTCGCCCGGGGCCAGCAACTGCACCGGGCTGTCGCCGCCCAGCCAGTCGCCCAGGCGCAGGGCCAGCTGGGCCTGGTCGGCCGCGGTGGGGCACAGCACGGCCACCCGCGGTGCGCCGGTGCCGGCCCAATCGGCCAGCTGGCCGGCCAGCGCTTGCACCGTGGCTTCGGCCAGTGCGCTGGCGGGGTCGGCCGGATCGGCGCGGTGGCAGGCCTGCTGCATGGCGCGCAGCGCCTGGGCCAGGCGCCACTGGTCGCTGTCGCTGCACCAGCCGCTGGCTCGCCAGGCGGACAGGCCCCGGCGCAGCACGGCAGCCTGCTCGTCGTGCGCCTGGCGCTGGCCAGGGGCCAGTGCCAGCAGGCGCTCGGTGTGCACCACCGGCGGCAACTGGTCGGCCACGTCGGCACGCAGACGCTGCAGCATGCCGCGTGACAGCGCGGCGGTGAGCCGCTCGACATCACGTTCATCCAGCGACAGGCCACCCTGGCCGGCGGCCTGCAGCTCGCGCAACGCGGCCAGCGGGCCGAGGCGGGCGGTGTCGAGCCAGGCCATCAGGGTGTCCATCAGCTCGGGCAGATCGGCCAGTGGAGCGCCGCACAGCACCAGCGCGTGCGGGGCCGCCTGCAGCGCGGCCCAGTCGGCGGCATGCAGGCCGAGTTGCTGGGGCTCGTCGACGATGACCAGGTCGGGCGACCAGTGGGCCAGGTGGGCGGCGCCGCTCTGCAGCGCCTCGGGCGCCAGGATGCGCACGCCGGCCGCAGCGGACCATTGCGCCTGGCGCTGGTGGTGGCCACCGTCGACCAGCTGCACCTCGGCCGGCGAGAGGCCCGCAAAGCGCTGCCAGGCGCGCTGCCAGGCAGTGCGCTGGGCTGGCGCACACAGCACCAGCACCCGCTGCACGCCGAAGTGGCGGCGCCACAGCTGCGCTGCGGCGATGGCCTGCACACCCTTGCCCAGCCCGCGCTCGTCGGCCAGCAGCGCACGGCCGGCGGCCACGGCGAACAGCGCGCCCTCGGCCTGGAACAGCGGCAGCGGTGCACGCAGCAGGTGCTGCAGCGCCACGCTGGCCGGGCCGTCGGGATAGGCGGCCTCCAGCGCCGACAGGCGGTGGCGTGCATCGCGGTGCGCGGCCAGCAAGGCCCACACCGCATCGTCGATGCGCAGGTCATGGCCGCCTTCCTGCGCCAGGCGCAGCAGCTGCGGCAAGGCGGCATCGTCGGCTGGCGGCAGATGGCCGAGAGCATCGAGCCGGCGCTGGGCCGCCTGGCGCAGCGGCGCCGGGCAGGCATGGCCGGGCTGCCAGGTGATCTGCGCCAGATCGCCCGGTGTGACGGCCAGCTGGCTGTGGGCCGGGCCGGTGGGAGGCGGAACCGGTGCCGGCGCCGGGGCGACCCCATCGGCCTCCACCGATGGCACCGCGTCGGCCGGCTGCACGGCGGCGGCAGCGGCTGCGTCGTCAGGCCCCGCCAGCACGGCCAACACGGCCTGCGTGGTGGCCTGGGCTTGCGCGTCGACCGGCGCGGCGGGGCGGCGACCACGGCTGCGGCGGTTGCGCCCGGAGGCGGCCGCCGGTGTGGCAGCCGGTGCATCAGCCGGTGCAGGAGGCACGGGGACGGGTTCAGCCGGCACAGAAGGCAAGGGGGCAGGTTCAGCCGCCACCACCGGGGCCGGGGTGGGTGCCGGGATGGCCTGCACCGGCTCGACCTTGGCCTGCGGCACCGCTTCTGTCACCACTTCGGCCAGGGCAGGCGCCGCGTCCGCCTCGCTGACCGCGCGCCGGGCAGCGGTGGCCCTTTTCTTGGGTGCTGCCGCCTTCTTGGTGGCGGCAGCCTTCTTGGCCGCAGCCGCCGACTTGGTGGCGGCCGCCTTCTTCGGTGCGGCCGCCTCGGCAGGCGCCGGTGTGGACGGCGCCTGCAGGGCGGCGGCCTTCTTGGCAGGCGCTTTCTTGGCAGGCGCCTTCTTGCGGGCTGGCTGGTCGGCCAAAGCTGCTTCGGCAACCGCGGGCACCGTGGCTGCTGGTGACGCCACGGTCTTGGCTGCCTTCCTGGTCGCCGGCTGGGCCGTCTTCTTGGCTGCCGGCTCGGCCGCCGACTTGCGTGCCGCGGGCGCCGCCGGGGCCGCGGCCTCGGCGGCCGGCACCGCGCTGGGGCTGGCGCTGTCGGCGGGTTGCGCCTGGGGGCGGCGCCGTGATCGGGTGGTTGTCGCCATGGGGCGTGGGTGTCCGTTGGGGCGCTGGCCGCGGGCGGGCCGGCGCGTGGTGGGTGGTGGGTGCGGGGCGGCTAGACGCCGCGGGCCCGGTCGGTGTGGAACTGCGCGCGCCAGGCGTCGAAGCGGCCGGCATCCAGCGCGTCACGCATCTCGCGCATCAGTTGCAGGTAGAAGTGCAGATTGTGGATGCTGGTGAGCATCGGCCCCAGCATCTCGCCACACCGGTCCAGGTGGTGCAGGTAGGCGCGGCTCACACCCGTGCTGCACGCCTGGCAGCTGCAGGTGGCGTCGATGGTCTGCGCATCGGTCTTGTAGCGGGCGTTGCGGATGCGCAGGTCGCCGAAGCGGGTGAACAGGTGGCCGTTGCGGGCGTTGCGGGTGGGCATCACGCAGTCGAACATGTCGACGCCCAGGGCCACGCCCTCGACCAGGTCTTCGGGCGTGCCCACGCCCATCAGGTAGCGCGGCTTGTGCGCCGGCAGCCGGTGCGGCGTGTGCGCCATGATGCGCAGCATCTCGTCCTTGGGCTCGCCGACGCTGACGCCGCCGATGGCATAGCCGGGGAAGTCCATCGCCACCAGCGCGTCCAGGCTCTCTTGCCGCAGGTGCTCGAACATGCCGCCCTGCACGATGCCGAACAGCGCGTTGCGGTTCTCCAGGCGGGCGAATTCCGTCTTGCAGCGCTGCGCCCAGCGCAGGCTCAGTTCCATCGACTTGCGGGCCTCGGCCTCGGTGGTCAGGTGGCCGGCGGTCTGGTAGGGCGTGCACTCGTCGAACTGCATGACGATGTCGCTGTCCAGCACGGTCTGCACCTGCATGCTGACCTCGGGCGTGAGGAACAGCTTGTCGCCGTTGACCGGTGAGGCGAAGCGCACGCCTTCTTCGGTGATCTTGCGGCCGGTGCCGTCAGCGCCGCCCAGGCTCCAGACCTGGAAGCCGCCGCTGTCGGTGAGGATGGGCTTGGTCCAGCCCTCGAAGCCGTGCAGGCCCTGGAACTGCGCGATCACGTCCAGCCCGGGCCGCAGCCACAGGTGGAAGGTGTTGCCCAGGATGATCTGCGCGCCCATGGCGTGCAGCGACTGCGGCAGCACGCCCTTGACGGTGCCGTAGGTGCCCACCGGCATGAAGATGGGCGTCTCGACCACGCCATGGTTCAGCGTGAGGCGGCCGCGGCGGGCCTGGCCCTCGGTGGCGAGAAGGTCGAAACGCAACATGGCCAGGATTGTGGCAGCCCGGCCCGCCCCCTCCGGGGCACGCCGATCAGGACTTCTTGCCGGCTTCCAGCGACAGGATCCACTTCACCAGCTGCTTGGCGTCGGCGTCCTTGATGGCCACCGCATTGGGCGGCATGGCCAGGCC
>JAGOBT010000400.1 GCA_017999135.1 Burkholderiaceae bacterium | reverse complement strand
ATGAAGCGGTGAAGAACGCGCTGGAAGCCGCCGGCCTCAAGCCCGAGATCGCCACCGTCACGATGCGTGCCGAAAATTCCGTCGCCCTGAGCGGCGACGATGCCGAGCGCATGCTGAAGCTGCTGGATGTGATCGAGGATCTCGACGACGTGCAGGACGTGTTCCACAACGCAGAGATGGCCGAATCCGCATGAATGTTCTCGTGATTGGCGGCGGTGGCCGCGAGCATGCCCTGGCCTGGAAGCTGGCGCAGAGCGCGAAGGCCCAGCAGGTGTTCGTGGCGCCGGGCAACGGCGGCACCGCCCGCGACCCCCGCCTGACGAACCTGGCCCTCACCGACCCGGTGGCCCTGGCCGACTTTGCCCAGGCCCACAAGATCGGCCTGACCGTGGTGGGCCCCGAGGCACCGTTGTCGGCCGGCGTGGTGGACGTGTTCCGCGCCCGCGGCCTGCGCATCTTCGGCCCCACGCAGGCGGCGGCGCAGTTGGAGTCGTCCAAGGCCTTTGCCAAGGATTTCATGGCGCGGCATGGCATCCCCACCGCCCACTACGCCACCTTCACCGACCCGGCCGCCGCCCATGCCCACATCGACACGGTGGGCGCACCCATCGTCGTCAAGGCCGATGGCCTGGCCGCCGGCAAGGGCGTGGTGGTGGCGATGACGCTGGCCGAGGCGCATGAGGCTGTCGACTTCATGCTGGTCGACAACACCCTGGGCGTGGTGCACAACGCTGGTGGCGCGCGCGTGGTGATCGAAGAGTTCCTGGTCGGCGAGGAAGCCAGCTTCATCGTGCTGGTCGATGGCAAGAACGTGCTGGCCCTGGCCAGCAGCCAGGACCACAAGCGCCTGGGCGACGGCGACACCGGCCCCAACACCGGCGGCATGGGCGCCTACAGCCCGGCGCCGGTGGTCACGCCCAACGTGCATGCCAAGGCGATGCAGGACATCATCCTGCCCACCGTGCAAGGCATGGCCAAGGACGGCATCCCGTTCACCGGCTTCCTGTACGCCGGTCTGATGATCGACGCCCAGGGCCGGCCCAAGACGCTGGAATTCAACACCCGCATGGGCGACCCGGAGACCCAGCCCATCCTGATGCGGCTGAAGAGCGACCTGGTCGACGTGCTGCTGCACGCCACCGACGGCACGCTGGACAAGGTCGAGCTCGACTGGGACCGCCGTTTCGCGCTGGGTGTGGTGCTGGCCGCTGCCGGTTACCCGGCCAACCCACGCAAGGGCGACGCCATCGCCGGCCTGTCGGTGGACACCGACGACGCCGTGGTGTTCCATGCCGGCACCGCCTTCGACGACACCGGCACGCTGCGGGTGACCGGCGGGCGGGTGCTGTGCGCCACTGCGCTGGGCGATTCGGCCAAGCTGGCGCAGCAGAAGGCGTACGAGCACCTGGCCGGCATCCGCATCGACGGCGTGCAGTACCGGCGCGACATCGGCCACCGCGCCATCAAGCGCTGACCCGGCCACGACGACAACAGGCGGCCGCAGGCCCCGACGAGGAGACCCGATGGACACCAACGCCGTGCGCGCCTACCTGCTGGGCCTGCAGCAGCGCATCGTCGACGCCCTGCAGCAGGCCGACGGCAAGACCTTCCACACCGATGCCTGGGTGCGCGCGCCCGGCGAGCGGCTGCAGGGTGACGGCAAGACGCAGCTGGTGGAAGAGGGCGGCCTGCTGGAACGCGGCGGCTGCAACTTCAGCCATGTGAAGGGCCCGCAGCTGCCGCCATCGGCCACCCAGCACCGGCCCGAATTGGCCGGCGCGCCCTTCGAGGCCATGGGCGTGAGCCTGGTGTTCCACCCGCGCAACCCGATGGTGCCCACGGTGCACATGAACGTGCGCATGTTCGCCGCGCTGCCGGCCGGCAAGGACCCGGTGGTGTGGTTCGGCGGCGGCATGGACCTGACGCCCTACTACGGCCAGGAAGACGACGCGCAGCACTTCCACCGCACCTGCGCCGACGCGCTGGCGCCGTTTGGCGACGGGCTGTACCCGCGCTTCAAGACCTGGTGCGACGAGTACTTCTTCCTCAAGCACCGCGGCGAGCCGCGTGGCATCGGCGGCATCTTCTTCGACGACTTCGCCGAATTGGGCTTCGAGCAGAGCTTTGCGATGCTGCGCGCGGTGGGTGATGCCTTCCTGCCCGCCTACCTGCCGATCGTCGAGCGCCGCCGCAATCTGCCCTACGGTGAGCGTGAACGCGACTTCCAGGCCTTCCGGCGTGGCCGCTACGTCGAGTTCAACCTGGTGTTCGACCGCGGCACGCTGTTCGGCCTGCAATCGGGCGGGCGCACCGAGAGCATCCTGATGAGCATGCCGCCCGTCGTGAAGTGGCGCTACGACTGGAAGCCCGAGCCCGGCACGCCCGAGGCGCGGCTGTACACCGACTTCCTGCGTCCGCGCGACTGGCTGGCCGGAGGCTGATGGCCGTCCGCAAGATCGGCTTGCTGGGCGGCAGCTTCGACCCACCGCACCTCGCCCACCTGGCGCTGGGCCGGCTGGCCACGCAGCAACTGGCGCTGGATGAATTGCGCTGGCTTCCCGCAGGTGCACCCTGGCAGAAGGCCGGCCGGCAGATGGCGCCCGCCGCCGACCGCGCCGCGATGCTGGCCGCCCTGCTGCACGGCGAGCCCGGCCAGGTGATCGACACCCGCGAGCTGACCCGCAGCGGCCCCACCTACACCATCGACACCGTGCGTGAACTGCAGGCCGAGCTGCCTGGTGCCGACTGGTTCTTCATCCTCGGCCAGGACCAGTACGGCCGCTTCGACACCTGGCGCGACTGGCCCGAACTGCTGCAGCGCCTGACGCTGGCGGTGGCCGGCCGCGCCGGCCAGCCACCCATGCCACCGTCGGCGCTGGCAGCGGTGCCGCACCGGGTGGTGGCACTGCCGTTGCCGCGGCACGACATTGCCGCCAGTGACATCCGCAACCAACTCGCTGCCGGCGCCTCCGGGGCCGCGCTGGCCCCGCTGGTGGGGCCGGCCGTGGCGGGCTATATTGACCAGCACCAGCCCTATTCCCGGGGCGATGCACATCACCAACCAGGCTGAATCGAGGCTGAATGGACATTCGCAAACTGCAACGGGCCATCGTCGATGGCCTGGAAGACGTCAAGGCCCAGGACATCGTGGTCTTCAACACCGAGCATCTCTCGCCGCTGTTCGAGCGGGTGATCATCGCCACCGGCAGCAGCAACCGCCAGACCAAGGCGCTGGCCTCTGGCGTGCGTGAATCGGTGAAGGCGGCGGGCTTCCCGGTGCTGGCCACCGAGGGTGGCGACAACGGCGAATGGATCATCGTCGACTGCGGCGCCGCCGTGGCCCATGTGATGCAGCCGGCCATCCGCGAGTACTACCGCCTGGAAGAGATCTGGGGCGGCAAGCCTGTGAAGATGAAGCTGGGCGCGGCGAAGACCGGCCTGGTCAAGGCCAGCGAGCCGGACGACGACGAGGCCCCCGCGATGGCGCCGGAGCGCAAGGCCGCCGCCCGCAAGGCCGCGGCGCCCGCCAAGCAAGGCCCTGCACGCGCGGCCAAGGCGCAAAAAGTGGCTGTGCAGCCTGCGGTCGTGGCCAAGAAGGCACCGGCCAAGAAGGCCCCGGCGCGCAAGACTGCTGGCCAGCCGGCGGTGCGCACCACCAATGCCGAGCGCGCTGCCGCGGCGGCCGCCGCGATTGCTGCCAAGGCCGCAGAGGCCCAGGCCGCTGCTGCCAAGAGCGGCCGCAAGTCGGCTGCCCGCAAGACGGCCGCTGGCAAGACCGCCGCGCCCGCCGGCCCCAAGGTCAAGACCATCGTCGTCAAGCCGGTGGCGCGCAAGACCGCGGCGGTGAAGACCGCTGCCGGCCGTGCACCGGCCAAGAAGGCCGCCGCCCGCAAGACCCCGGCGCGCCGCGGCTGACGCCGCGCCCGCCGCCGCTGCAATGCGCCTGCTGCTGGCCTCGGTCGGCCAGAAGCCGCCGGCCTGGGCGGAAGCTGCCTACGACGACTTCGCCAAGCGCTTTCCGCCCGA
>JAGOBT010000399.1 GCA_017999135.1 Burkholderiaceae bacterium | reverse complement strand
CCGGCGGCAAAGGCCGACAGCAGCATCTTGCCTTCCAGCCCCAGGTCGATGACGCCGGCGCGCTCGCTCAGCACCGCCGCCAGCGCGCACAGGATCAGCGGCGTGCTCACCCGCAGCGTGCTGGCCAGCAGTGACGCGATCTGGCCGCTGACCAGCGCTTCATCCATGCGGGGCCTCCGCCACCCTGGCCGGCCGCAACCAGCCATGCACGCGTGCCAGCGCCGGCGCCGCCACCTGCGCCATCGCGCCCGAGAACAGCACGATCAGCCCCTGCAGCGTGGTGACCATGTCGCGGCTGAAGCCGGGGATCTCGAAGGCCAGCTCGGCACCGCCCTGGAACAGCGCGCCGAACAGCAGCGCCGCCAGCACGATGCCCACCGGGTGGTTGCGGCCGATCAGGCTGACGGCGATGCCGGTGAAGCCCGCGCCGACGACGAAGTCCAGCAGCAGCCGGTGCTGCACGCCGGCCAGTTCATTGATGCCCAGCAGCCCGGCCAGCGCGCCCGAGATCCCCATCGCCAGCAGTACCTGGCCCCTGGGCCGGATGCCGCCGTAGTGCGCCGCGCCCGGCGAGAAGCCCACCGCGCGCAGCGCATAGCCCGCGCGGCTGCGCCACAGGAACAGATGCACCGCCACCGCGGCCACCACCGCCAGCAGCACGCTCAGGTTCAGCGGCGTGCGCGGCCAGTCGATGCCCAGCGCGGCCAGCAGCTGGTGCATGCCGGGCAGGTGGGCCGATTCAGGGAAGGGCGCGGTCTCCACCGCCATGCTGCCCGGCGCCTTCAGCACGTTCACCAGCAGGTAGGCCAGCAGCGCCGACGCGATGAAGTTGAACATGATGGTGGTGATGACGATGTGGCTGCCGCGCCAGGCCTGCAGCGCGCCCGGCACCGCGGCCCACGCGGCGCCGGCGGCCATGGCAGCGGCCACCATCAGCGGCAGCAGCAGGGCGGTGCCCACGCTGCCCGTGAGATGGGGCCCGGCATACAGCGCCACCAGCGCGCAGCCCAGCCCGCCCAGCAGGGCCTGGCCCTCGCCGCCGATGTTGAACAGCCCGCCGTGGAAGGCCACCGCCACCGCCAGCCCGGTGAAGACAAAGGTGGTGGCGTAGTACAGCGTGTAGCTGATGCCCGCCTTGCTGCCGAAGGCGCCCTTGGCCAGCAGCGTGATCACCTGCAGCGGGTCCAGCCCCACCACGGCCACGACGATGGCGCACACCACCAGGGCCATCGCCAGGTTGACCAGCGGCAGCAGGGCCACGTCCATCCAGCGCGGCAGCTCCACCGGCCGGCTCATCGCAGCCCCTCGGCCCGCGTCATCTGCAGTCGGGCACCGGCTGCTGTGCCGGCCCCGGCGCCCGCCATCAAACGGCCCAGCGCCGCTTCGGTGCAGTCGGCCATGGCCAGTTCACCGGCGATGCGGCCGCGGTCCATCACCAGCACGCGGTCGGCCAGCGCCAGGATCTCGTCCAGCTCGCTGCTGACCACCAGCACCGCGCCACCGGCGTCGCGCATGGCGCGCAGGCGGCCGTGGATGAACTCGATGGCACCGATGTCCACGCCGCGGGTGGGCTGGCCCACCAGCAGCACGGTGGGCGGCTGCTCGGGCGCCAGCGCCTCGCGCGCCAGCACCAGCTTCTGCTGGTTGCCGCCGCTGAACTGGCTGGCCCGCAGCGCCGGGTTGCGCGGGCGCACGTCGTAGGCGTCCATCATCTGGGCGGTGGTGCTGCGCATCACCGCGCGCTTCATCCAGCCCCAGGGGCCGGCGAAGCGCGGGCTGCGCTGGTGGCCGAGCACGGCCGTCTCCCAGGCGGCAAATGGCAACACCATGCCGCGGCGGTGGCGGTCTTCGGGCACATGGGCCAGGCCCAGGCTGCGGGCGGTGGCGGGGTCGAGCCAGTGCGCGGGGTCGAAGTGCCTGTCACCCAAGGTGAGCGTGCCCGACTGCGGCCGCGCCATGCCCGACAGCATCTCCAGCAGCCCGCTCTGGCCGTTGCCCGACACGCCGGCGATGCCGACGATCTCCCCAGCGTGCAGGGTGAGCGACACACCGGTCAGCCGCGGCACGCCCAGGGCGTCACGCCATTGCAGGTCTTGCGCCGTCAGCAGCGCTGGGCCAGGCTTGGCGGTGGCAGTGCCTGCCGTGCGGCCCAGCTGCACCCGTCGGCCCACCATGGCTTCGGCCAATTGGTCGAGGCTGCAGCCGGCGATTTGTCCGTTGAACACCACCGCGCCCTGGCGCATCACCGTCACCGCATCACACAGGGCCATGATCTCCTTGAGCTTGTGGGTGATCAGCAGCAGCGTGGTGCCGGCGTCGCGCAGGCGGCGCAGGGTGACGAACAGCTGCTCGGTCTCCTGCGGGGTCAGCACGGCGGTGGGCTCGTCCAGGATCAGGATCCTGGCGCCGCGGTACAGCGCCTTCAGGATCTCCAGCCGCTGGCGCTCGCCCACCGGCAGGTCTTCCACCGGGCTGTCCAGCCGCACCTGCAGGCCGGTGTCGGCCATCAGCGTGTCGAGCTGGGTGCGCACCTCGGCGCGGGCCGGCCCCAGGCGCCAGTGTGGCTCGGCGCCGAGCATGATGTTGTCGAGTGCGCTCAGCGTCTCCACCAGCATGAAGTGCTGGTGCACCATGCCGATGCCCAGCGTGATCGCCTGGGCCGACCCGGTGATCTGCACCGGCTGGCCGTGGATGCGGATCTGCCCGCTGTCGGCCTGGTAGAAGCCGTACAGGATGGACATCAGCGTGCTCTTGCCCGCGCCGTTCTCGCCGACGATGCCATGCGCCGTGCCGGCGGCCACCGTCAGCGTCACGTCGCGGTTGGCCTGCACCGCGCCGAAGCGCTTGTGGATGCCGTCCATGCGGACGGCTGGCGCCGTCATCCGGGGCCTGTCAGTACGTGCAGCTGTTGGTGGCCATGTAGTCGGCCACCTTGATCTTGCCCGCGATGATGTCGGCCTTGGCGGCGTCGACCTTCTTCTTCATGTCGGCGCTCACCAGCTTCTGGTTGTGCTGGTCCAGCGCGTAGTCCACGCCGCCTTCCTTCAGGCCCAGCACGCTGACGCCCGGCGTCGTCTTCCTGGCCAGGTTGTACACCGCCACGTCCACCCGCTTGACCATGCTGGTGAGCATGGTGCCGGGTTGCAGGTGGTTCTGGTTGCTGTCCACGCCGATGGCCAGCTTGCCGCCGTCCTTGGCGGCCTGGTACACGCCCACGCCGGTGCCGCCGGCGGCGGCAAAGACCACGTCCACGCCCTTGGCGAACTGGGCCTTGGCCAGCTCACCGCCGCGGGTGGGGTCGTTCCAGGCCGACGGGGTGGTGCCGGTCATGTTGGCCGTGACTTCGACCTTCGGGTTGGCGAACTTGGCGCCTTGCTCGTAGCCGCACTGGAACTTGCGGATCAGCGGAATGTCCATGCCGCCGATGAAGCCGACCTTGCCGCTCTTGCTGGCCAGCGCGGCCATCATGCCCACCAGGAAGCTGCCTTCCTGCTCCTTGAACACCACCGATTCGACGTTGGGCAGCTTCACCACCGAGTCGATGATGGCGAACTGCAGCTTCGGGAAGTCTTTCGCCACCTTCTCGATGGTGCTGCCCTGGGCAAAGCCCACGCCGATGATCGGGTTGGCGCCCTTGTCGGCCATGCGGCGCATGGCCTGGTCGCGCTGGGCCTCGTTGCTGATCTCGAAGTCCAGGTAGGGCTTGCCGGTTTCCTTCTTCCAGCGCTCGGCGCCGTTGTAGGCGGCCTCGTTGAAGCTCTTGTCGAACTTGCCGCCCATGTCGTAGATGACAGCTGGCTGGGCCAGCGCACCGGTGGCAACGAGACTGAAGGCCAGTGTGGCCAGCACAGCGTGTTTCATGGATTCGGTGCCCTCGATGGGGGGGTGGGGTGGATGGGTGGGCGGCAGGATAGCAAGACGCGCGGCGCAGGCACCGTCCGGTAGCATGGCCCGATGCCGTCTGCCGCCCAGCCGCACCCGCCCGCCGACCTGCTGCACCGGGCCCGCCAGCTGCCCAAGGTGCTGCTG
>JAGOBT010000397.1 GCA_017999135.1 Burkholderiaceae bacterium | reverse complement strand
CTGTGGCGGGTGATGCCTGGCTGGCGCTGGCTGGGCTGGCTGGCACAGACGGCACCCGTGCGGCCGCTGGCGGCGCTGGCCTACAGCGTGTTTCTGCGGCTGCGGCCGCTGTGGCGGCCGGCGGCGTCGCGATGACCTTGGCCCCTGCCGCCAGCAGCGTCCGCCCCGACGAACTGGCCCGCTACAACCGGCTGGCGGCCACCTGGTGGAACCCGCAGGGTCCGATGCGGCCGCTGCACGTGCTGAACCGATTGCGCCAGGGCCGGGTCCAGGCGCTGGCCGAAGCGCACTTCGGCCGCCAGCCCGGCGCCGGGCTGGCCGGGCTGCGGGTGTTGGACGTGGGCTGCGGCGCCGGCCTGCTGTGCGAGCCGCTGGCCCGGGCCGGCGCGGCCGTCACCGGCATCGACGCAGCAGCGCGCAGCATCGCCATCGCCCGCGACCATGCCGCTGCCGGCGGCCTGGACATCGTCTACCGGGCGGGCGAGCCCAGCCAGGCCCTGCAGCCTGGGGAACGTTTCGACGTGCTGCTGCTGCTGGAGGTGGTGGAACACGTGCAGGACATGCCGGCTTTCGTGCGCCACGTGCTGGCCCACCTGGCGCCGGGCGGGTTGGTGGTGGCGTCGACCTTGAACCGCACCTGGCGCAGCTTCCTGCTGGCCATCGTCGGCGCCGAGTGGGTGCTGCGCCTGCTGCCGCGCGGCACGCACCGCTGGCGTGACTTCGTCACCCCGGCCGAGCTGGCGCAGGCCATGGCCGCGGGCGGTCTGTGTCAACAAAGCCTGGCCGGCCTGCGTTACACACCAGTGTTGCACCGCGCACACTGGTGCCGCAGCACGGCGGTCAACTACCTTGCCAGCTATGTGCACGTGCCCGCGACACTCTGATGTTTTCTCCCCGATGCGGCCGCCGGAGCGGCAGCGGGGCTCCGACCACTCCGGCCACTGAAAGCTTGCCATGACCCAACGCCGTACCTTCATCCTGACCCTCGTGCCCGCCACCCTGGCCGTCGGCGCCAGCCTGCGCGCCAACGCGCAAGCCGCCAAGATCGAGGAGAGCGACCCCGCCGCCAAGGCCGTGAAGTACGTGCACGACGCCTCCAAGCTCGACGAGGCCAAGAACGCGCCCTACAAGAAGGGCAGCGTCTGCAGCAACTGCGCGCTCTACGCTGGCAAGCCGGCCGACGCCTGGGCGCCCTGCGCCATCGTCGCCAACAAGCAGGTCAACGGCAAGGGCTGGTGCTCGGCCTGGAACAAGAAGGCCTGATGGCCTGACCGGCCGCGCGGCATGCCCGCGCCGCTGCCATGACGCAGGTTGTCTGGTTCAAGCGCGACCTGCGCCTGCATGACCATGCGCCGCTGGCCCAGGCCGCGGCGCGTGGGCCGGTGGTGACTCTGCACATCACCGAGCCCTTGTTGCTGGCGTCCGACCTGTTCGATGCCAGCCACGCCCAATTCATCGACCAGAGCCTGGTCGATCTGGCCGAGGCGCTGGCCGCCCGCGGTGGCTGCCTGGTGCGCCGCTGGGGTGAGGCCGTGCCGGTGCTCGACGCCCTGCACGCTGCCACCGGCTTCACCCATCTGTGGAGCCACCAGGAAATCGGCCAGCGCCTGACCTGGGACCGCGACCGCGCCGTGCTGGCCTGGTGCCGCGCGCGCGGCGTGCTGTGGACCGAGCTGCCGCAGTGCGGCGTGTTCCGTCCGCTGCGCAGCCGCGACGGCTGGGCCGCCCGCTGGGAACGCCGCATGGCGGCCGCGCCCACCGCCGTGCCGGCGCGCATCCAGGCTGCGGCTGGCGTGCCGTTACAGCATCCGCCCACCGGGCTGCTGCCGCGCCACGGTGCGCCCAAGCCGCTGGCCCAGCCGGGCGGCGAGCGGGCGGGCCAGGCCTTGCTGCAGAGCTTTCTGCAGGCTCGGGGTGTCGACTACCGGCGCGGCATGTCCAGCCCGCTCAGTGCCGAGCAGGCCTGTTCGCGCCTGAGCCCGCACCTGACCTGGGGCACCGTGTCGCTGCGCACCGTCAGCCATGCGGCCGATGCGCGTGCGGCCGAGCTGCGGGCGCTGCAGGCCGATGGCGCGCCGATCGACCCGCGCTGGCCGGGTGCGGTGGCCAGCTTCCAGGGCCGGCTGCGCTGGCACTGCCACTTCATGCAGAAGCTGGAAGATGCGCCGCGCATCGAGTTCCAGAATTTCGCCCGGGTCTGCGACGGCCTGCGGCCCGACCGGGGCGAGCCCGGTTGGCGCGAAGACTGGTTCCAGGCCTGGTGCGACGGCCGCACCGGCTACCCGATGGTCGACGCCTGCATGCGGGCGCTGCTTGCCAGTGGCTGGATCAACTTCCGCATGCGCGCCATGCTGATGTCGTTTGCGGCCTACCACCTGTGGCTGCACTGGCGGCAGCCGGCGCTGTTTCTGGCGCGGCAGTTCGTCGACTTCGAGCCCGGCATCCACTTCAGCCAGTGCCAGATGCAGTCGGGCACCACCGGCATCAACACGCTGCGCATCTATTCGCCCACCCAGCAGGCGCGGGTGCAGGACCCCGACGGCAGGTTCATCCGCCGCTGGGTGCCTGAGCTGGCGCGCGTGCCGGCTGGCTTCGTGCACGAGCCCTGGCGCATGCCGGCCAGCCTGCAGCGCAGCACCGGCTGCCGCATCGGCGGGGATGGTGCCGGCAGCTACCCGCCACCGCTGGTCGACCATGCCAGCGCCTGGCGCGCTGCGCGCGAGCGGTTTGCCGCAGTGCGCAACAGCCCCGCCGCACGTCAGGAGGCCGACGCCATCCAGCAGCGCCATGGCAGCCGCAAGAGCGGCATGCGCATGACCGGGCAGGGCCCCCGTCAGCCCCGCACAGACCGGCCGGCCGCCGGGGCGACGGCCCAGCTGTCGCTCTTCGACGCGCCGCCTGACGGCGGCTGATCCGCGGGCAGCAGGTTCGGCGGCCCGGCGCCGGCGGGCCAGCCCCAGCGCCGCCAGGGCGCAAGATGGCCATCCGGCTGAACGCCAACCTGCTGCGCATCAACACCCTGGCCGACACCGGTGCGATCACCGCCCTGCCCAACCGCAGCGTGATCGACCACCTGCTGCGGTTTGCGCTGGCCCCCGAACCTGGCCAGGCCTTTCACGCGGCGATCCTGTTCATCGACCTCGACGGCTTCAAGCGCGTCAACGACACCGTGGGCCACGAAGGTGGCGACGAACTGCCGCGCCAGGTCAGCCGACGCATCCTGGAGCGCGGGCTGGGCCGCACGCTGGAGACCATCGACACCTGCACCGACCCCTTCGGCAACCCCTGCAGCCGGCTGCCCCAGGACACGGTGCTGGCCCGCTTTGCCGGTGACGCGTTCGTGGCCGTGCTGACCGGCCTGACCGACCGTGCGGCCTTGCTGCGCCTGGCGCTGCAACGCGGTGAGCTGCTGCTGCACGACCAGCCCAAGGTGGACGCCGGCCGCCTGGCCCTGTGCGGGGCCGAGGCGCTGGCCCGGCAGGTGCAGGTGCAGGCCGAGCCCGCGATGGCCTGCACGTCGGCCGCGGCGCCGTCAGCGCGCGCTGTCCAGCCGCTGCGCGTGCAGGCCCAGCCCCTGCGCCACGCTGGCGAAGCGGTCGCCGTGCATCGCCCGGGCCTGCGGAAAGCGCGCCGCGATGCGGGCGGCCAGCGGCTTCAGGCCGGTGGAGCCGCCGGTGAAGTACAGCGCGTCCACCCGGCTGCGGTCCACGCCGGCCTGGGCCAGGGTGACATCGGCGGCGGCGGCGATGCGCTCGATGTCGGCGTCCAGTGCGGCCAGGGCCTGGCCGTCGTCCAGTGTGGCCTGCAGGCCGGCTTCCAGCGCATCCAGGTCGATGGTGGTGTGGCCGCCGTCGGCCACCGCGATCTTGGCCGCCTCGGCCTGGCCGATCAGCGCGTGGCCCAGGCGCTCGGCCACCAGGGTCATCAGGCGGCGGTGCTGGTGCGCTTCGGCATAGAAGCTCTTCATGCGTGCCAGCTCGGCCACCCGGCCGGGGGCGTACACGGTGTTGATCAGGTGCCAGGTGGCCAGGTCGAAGTAGACGCGGCTGG
>JAGOBT010000398.1 GCA_017999135.1 Burkholderiaceae bacterium | reverse complement strand
AGCCGCCTGACACTGAACCGCCCGGACAAGCGCAACGCCCTGAACAACCAGCTGCGCGGCGAACTGCTGGCGATGCTGGAGCAGAACGACCAGAACCCCGACGTGCGGGTGACCATCGTCCGCGGCGCCGGGCCGGCGTTCTGCTCCGGCTACGACCTGTCGGCCGACAACCGCCAGGGCCAGCCCTACCACTCGGCCGGCGGGCTGGGGCAGTGGCCGCGCCATGTGGTCGACGGCTGGTTCCGCATCTGGGACCTGGCCAAGCCGGTGATTGCCCAGGTGCATGGCTACTGCCTGGCCGGCGGGTCGGAGCTGGCCACCGCCTGCGACCTGGTCTACGTGGCCGACGACGCGCAGATCGGCTACCCACCGGTGCGGCTGATGAGCCCGCCCGACATGCAGTTCCACCCCTGGACCATGGGCATGCGCCAGGCGATGGAATCGATGCTGACCGGCGACTCGCTCAGCGGGCGCGAGGCCGCCGCGCGCGGCTGGGCCAACCGCGCCCACCCGGCCGACCAGCTGGAGGCCGAGGTGCTGGCCCTGGCCGCGCGGGTGGCCAAGCTGCCCAGCGAGCTGGCGGCCATCAACAAGCGCAGCGTGCACCGGGCGATGGAGATCATTGGCCTGCGCGCGGCCATCCGCGCCGGCACCGAGCTGCAGGCCCTGGCCTTCCAGACACCGGCCAGCCAGGCCTACATGGGCCGCTTCCGGCGTGATGGCGAGAGCGTCAGCGGCCTGCTCAGCGAACGCGACGCCGCCTTCGGCGACTACCGCGAACGCGGCGATTGAAGCCACCCATGCCCGGCCTGCACATCCCGCAGAGCCCGCAAGACACGCTAGACCGCCTGCGCGCCGGCGCCCTGGCCGGCGCCACCCGGCTCGACCTGCGCGGCTGCGGGCTCGCGGCCGTGCCACGCGAGGTGCTCAGCCTGGCCGACACGCTGCAGGTGCTGGACCTGTCGGACAACGCGCTGACCGACCTGCCCGCTGAACTGGCCGGCCTGCACCGGCTGCAGGTGCTGTTTGCGTCGGGCAACCCGTTCACCACGCTGCCGCCAGTGCTGGGCCGCTGCCCGGCGCTGCAGCTGGCGGGCTTCAAGGCCTGCCGCATTGACACCGTACCGGCCGATGCGCTGCCGCCCACGCTGCGCTGGCTGATCCTGACCGACAACCGCATCGACGCCCTGCCCGACACGCTGGGCCGCTGCACGCCGCTGCAGAAGCTGATGCTGGCCGGCAACCGCCTGCGCCGCCTGCCCGACAGCATCGCCCGCTGCCAGCGGCTGGAGCTGGTGCGCGTGGCCGCCAACGCGTTCGAGACCGCGGCCGATGCGCTGCCGGCCGGCCTGCTGGCACTGCCGCAGCTGGCCTGGCTGGCGCATGCCGGCAACCCGTTCAGTGCCGCGCAGGAACAGCGGGCCACGGCGGCCGCCACCGCCGCGCCCATCCACTGGACCACGCTGCAATGCCAGGGCCTGCTGGGTGAGGGCGCGTCGGGCGTGATCCATGCCGCCGTCTGGCAGCCGGCAGGCGCGCCAGCGCAGCCGGTGGCCCTGAAGCTGTTCAAGGGCGCGGTCACCAGCGACGGCCTGCCGCGCAGCGAGATGGCCGCCTGCATGGCTGCTGGCAGCCACCCGCACCTGGTGGGCGTGCTCGGCCAGCTGGCGGGCCACCCCGACGGCACGCCGGGCCTGGTGCTGCAGCGCATCCCGGCGGCGCATGCCAGCCTGGCCGGGCCGCCCAGCCTGGCCACCTGCAGCCGGGATGTGTATGCCACCGGCCTGCGCCTGCCGGCCGCTGCGGCGCAGGCCATCGCCCGGGGCATGCAGTCGGCCCTGGCCCACCTGCACCGGCAGGGGCTGGCCCATGGCGACCTCTATGCCCACAACATCCTGGCCGACGCCCAGGGCCATGCGCTGCTGAGCGACCTGGGCGCAGCCTCCTTCCTGCCCGAAGACGACCCGCTGCGCCGCGCCGCCCTGCAACGCATCGACCGGCGTGCGCTGGCCGTGCTGCTGGACGAGCTGGCGCACCTGTGCGACGACACGGCCGCCGCCCAGGCCCTGCGGGCCGACGCGCAGCGGCAGCGCGCCTGAGCGCGGGCTCTGCCGCCGCGCCCACGCAGCCGTGGTCTTGTGCGCACCGGCGCCAGGGCACACACTGCAGCCATGTCGCAGAGCAGCATCCCGAACTCCGTCATCACCACCACGCCGCGCACCCGCGCCATCAGCGAGGTGCCCCGCCTGGCGGCGCGAGCGGCCGAGCTGCTGCAGGGCTACCGGGCCTTCGTGCAGCTGGACGCGCAGGACGCCCGCACCGTGGTGGCCTACCTGCGCGAGGTGAGCTATGCACCCGGGGACATGCTGTTCCGCGCCGGGGATGTGCAGGCCGGCGCGCACCTGCTGCTGGTGCTGGAGGGCGAGGTGACGGTGGAAACCGGCACCGCCCTGCCGGGGCTGGAAGTGCCCATCGCCGTGCTCGGCCCCGGCTCAGTGCTGGGCGAGATGGCCCTGCTCGATGGCGCACCCCGCTCGGCCACCGTCACGGCCGTCACCCCGGTGCAGGCCGCCGGGCTGGCCCGCCGCGGGCTGGAGCGGCTGATCGACGAACACCCCAAGGTGGCCGCCCGGCTGATGGTGGTGCTGGCCCAGCACATGGCCGAGCGCCTGCGCGCGCTGGACGACCAGTTGCGCATGTATGGCCAGATCCACACCGCGATCCGCGCCGGGTGAACGCCAGCGGGCGCTGCGCCTACAGCGACGGATCAATCAGCACCTTGGCGCCGGTGTTGCGGGCGGTGTAGTACGCAATGGTGTTGGCCTGCAGCGCGCCGGCCAGTGACACCGTGCGGGCGTAGTGGCTGGCGAAGGTGGTCTTCAGCTCAGCCGCCACCCGCTCACGCAGGGCCTGGGCGGCCTGCGGCCCGATCTTCTGCAGGAACGGGAACAGCAGCCAGCCGCCGATGCCCCAGGCCATGCCGAAGCTGCGCGTGATCTCGGTGGGCCGGGTGTCGAGCATGCCGTACAGGTAGACCTGCTTGTGCACGGCCGATCCGTAGCGGCTGTACTCCTTGGCATTGCGGTTGATGGCCGCCTCCATGCACTGCAGGATCTGCCCGGCCAGCGTGCCGCCGCCGGTGGCGTCGAACGCGATGGTGGCACCAGTGGCGGCCAGCGCATCGGTCAGGTCGGCCATGAAGCTGGGCGCGCTGCTGTCGCAGACGTACTGCGCGCCGATGCCGCGCAGCAGTTCAGCCTGCTCGGCCTTGCGCACGATGTTGACCAGGCTGATGCCGTCCTTCTGGCAGATCTTGTTCAGCATCTGGCCCAGGTTGCTGGCCGCGGCGGTGTGCACCAGGGCGGTGTGGCCCTCACGCTTCATCGTCTCGACCATGCCCAGCGCCGTGAGCGGGTTGACGAAGCACGACGCACCGTCGGCCGCGGTGGCGTCGGCCGGCAGCACCAGGCACTGGCTGGCCGGCATGGCGCGGTACTGGGCATACATGGCGCCGCCGATCACTGCCACGGTCTTGCCCAGCAGCGCCTGCGCGGCGGGCGATGCCCCGGCCGCCACCACCAGGCCCGCGCCTTCATTGCCCACCGGCAGGCTCTGGCCCAGGCGGGCGGCCATGGCCGGCATGGCGCGCTCGGGGATGGGCGCGGTGACCACCGGCCGGTCGGCCGTGCCGCCCACCGTCAGCGCGGCCAGATTGCCGGCACCGAACAGCAGGCCGATGTCCGACGGGTTGATCGGCGTGGCCTGCACCTGGATCAGCACCTCGTCGGGGCCGGGCACGGGCACCGGCACCGATTCCAGGTGCACGGTGAGGGTGGCGTCGGGCTGCACGGTGGAGCGCAGCTGCAAGGCGGTGGCGGGAATTGTCATGGTGTCCTGGTGGGGTCGGGGTCGGGGTCGGGTCAGAGCTTGTACACGCGCCGGGCCGTGCCTTCGAACAGCGCGGCCTTCTCGTCGGCGCTGGCGCCGGCGGCGATGCGCTTGAACGCGTTCCACAGCACCGCGTAGCTGGCGCCGCCCTTGTCGACCGGG
>JAGOBT010000396.1 GCA_017999135.1 Burkholderiaceae bacterium | reverse complement strand
GGCAAGTTCCGCGGCTACTGGGGCGTGGCGCGCGATGTCACCGCCGAGCAGCATGCCCGTGCCGCGCAGGCCAGTTCGGAGGCGCGCTACCGCGATCTGTTCGACATCCTGCCGTCGGCGCTGGTGCTGCACTGCCGCGGCGTGGTGATCGACGCCAACCGGGCCGCCGCCCGGCTGCTGGGCCACGCCGCAGTGGCGGACCTGATCGGCGCGCAACTGCTCGACACGGTGGTTGACGACGCCGAACGCAGCGCCCTCCTGGCTCGGCTGCTGGACGCCGAGGCGATGCCACCCGGCCAGACCCTGCCGCCCAGGCTGATGCGCCTGCGCGACACCAGCGGGCGCATCCTCACTGTCTCCAGCATCGGCGTGCGCACCGACCATGCCGGCGCGCCGGCCATCTTGACCGTCGGCATCGACGAGACCGCCCGGCTGGAGGCCGCCAGCGCGCTGGCCCGCACCCAGGCGCTGCTGTCGGCCGTGGTGGCGATGAGCCCCGACGTCATCGCGCTGACCAGCGAGCCCGACGGCCGCTACGTGATGGTCAACAGCAGCTTCACCCGGGTGCTGGGCTACACCGGCAGGGAGGTGGAGGGCCGCACCTCGCTCGAACTGGGCCTGTGGCGCGACCCGGCTGACCGTGCACAACTGGCGCGAAACCTGGCGGCCCAGGCCCCGCGGCTCGACACCCTGGTGGAGATGGTCGCCAAGGATGGCCGCACCGTGCCGCTGATGATCGTGGCTACCCAGTTGCAGGTGGACGGCCAAGCCTACACGCTGACCAACGCCCGCGACCTGACCGAATCCAACCGCGTGCAGCTGGAGCGCGAGGCCATCCTGGGCAATGCCTCGGTGGGCATCGCGTTCACCCGGGCGCAGCGCTTCGAGATGGCCAACGCGCAGTTCGAGCAGATGTTCGGCTGGCCGCCCGGTGGCCTGGTGGGCCAGCCGGGGCGCAGCGTCTTCCCGTCGGACGCCGACTACGCCGCGCTGTCGGCCAGCGTGGGCCCGGCGCTGGGCCGCGGCGATGCGGTCGACACCGAATGCCAGGTGGCCCGCCGCGACGGCAGCACCTTCCAGGCCCGACTGCGCGCCAAGGCCATCGACCCGCGCCAGCCGGCCGCCAGCGGCACCATCTGGATCGCCGAGGACGTGACCGAGGCACGCCAGGCCGCGCAGGCGTTGGCGCGCGCGCTGGACGCCGCCGAGGCCGCCAGCCGCGCCAAGAGCGACTTCCTGGCCAACACCAGCCACGAGATCCGCACGCCGCTGAACGGCCTGACCGGCCTGGCCCGGCTGGCGCGCCAACCGGGCCTGCCGCCGCAGCGGCTGCAGCAGTACCTGGCGCAGATCGACGACAGCGCACAGCTGCTGTCGACCATCCTGTCGGACATCCTGGACGTGGCCAAGATCGAGGCCGGCAAGCTGCAGCTGGAGAACGCGCCCTTCGACCTGCCGGCCCTGCTGCACGGCCTGCAGCAGGCCTATGGCGCGCTGGCCGAGCACCAGGGCCTGGCCTTCGAGGCCGACATCGACCCGGCGCTGCCGCCCCTGGTGCTGGGCGACGCGCTGCGGGCGCGGCAGGTGCTGGCCAACTTCCTGCACAACGCGCTGAAGTTCACCCAGCGCGGCACGGTGCGCCTGGTGGCCCGGGTGCTGGAGGGCGCGCTGGTGCGCTTCGAGGTGCACGACACCGGGCCCGGCCTGGATGCGGCCACCCAGGCGCGGCTGTTCAGGCCCTTCACCCAGGCCGACGAGTCGACCACCCGCCGCTTTGGCGGCACCGGGCTGGGCCTGTCGATCTGCCGTGAGCTGGCCACGTTGATGGGCGGCAGCGTGGGCGTGCACAGCCAACCTGGGGTGGGCAGCTGCTTCCATGCCGAGCTGCCGCTGCCGCCGGCCGCCGGCACGGCGATGCCCGATGCCGAAACCGGCCCGGGCGACCGGCTGCGCGGCGCCCGCGTGCTGCTGGTCGAAGACAACGCGGTGAACATGATGGTGGGCGAGGCCCTGCTCGACGAGTGGGGCGTGCGCGTGACCCCGGCCACCGACGGCGCCCTGGCCCTGGCGGCTGTGGCAAAGGCCGACGCCGAGGGCTGGATGTTCGACGCGGTGCTGATGGACGTGCAGATGCCGGGCATGAGCGGCTACGAGGCCACCGAGGCCCTGCGCCGCCAGCACAGCGCCGCCACGCTGCCGGTGATTGCGCTGACGGCGGGTGCGCTGGTGAGCGAGCGCGAGCGCGCGCTGGCGCATGGCATGACCGACTTCCTGACCAAGCCGATCGACCCGCCGCGGCTGCAGGCGGCGCTGCTGCGGGCGCTGGCCGGGCGGGCGCCCGCAGCCGGCGCTGGCGGCGGGAACGTCAGTCCAGCGTGACCTCGGTGCGCACCGTGCCGGCGCGGTCGGCGGTGGCCGTCATCGCCACGCGGGTGCCGTGCGGCGCGGTCACCACCCATTCGGCCACCGCCCGGTCGCCGGTGATCTGCCGGCTGGGCAGGAAGGCCTGCAGCGAATTGGGCGCGGCATGGCCCTCGAGCTGGGCGCCCTCGATGCGGTAGCGGCCGGTCTGCAGGGCCAGGCCCGGCGGCGGGTGCAGCTCGAACACCACGCCGCGCGCCACCTTGCGCTCGACCGCGCGCTTGGTCACATAGCTGGGCAGGTAGCCCGAATTGGCCACCGCGAAGCGGATGCGCCAGCTGTCGCCGCCCAGGTTGCGCACCTCGGCACGCAGCAGCTCCAGCTTGGGCAGGGCCAGGCCGATCTGGGTGAGCCAGGCCGGGAAGCGCGCCGCCTCGCGCTCACGCAGGTGCGGCGGCGGGTTGCGCCAGTAGTTCAGCCGGTCCCAGCCCCCAAGTTCCACCATGCCCAGCTGCGGGTGGCGGAACGGATACCAGGTGACATGGGCGTTGCCGCCGCACTGCTCATCGCTCCACTTCAGCAGCTTCAGGTCGTCTTCGGGCGGGTGGTCGCGGTACCAGTGGATGAAGTCGTACTTGTCGATGCCGGCCTCCTTGTTGGGTGCCCAGATCTCGACCGTCCAGAACAACGCGCCCAAGTGCTCGTACACCCAGTCCTGCGTGCCGGTGATGATCTCCTTGGGGTGGTACTTGAAGTCGTGGAAGGTGCTGATGGCCGGGTAGCCGGTGAGCCTGGCGCCGATGTCGGACAGGCGCTTGATCATCCACAGGTCTTCGGGCGTCATGTGGTCGTCGGCCACGGTGCCCATGGGCCGCAGGATCACGCCTGAGTGCGTGTGGAAGCTGATGGCCGCGCCGATGTTGGGGTGCTTGACGATGAAGTCGACCATGGCCCGCACTTCGGGCTCACTGGTGGGGTAGGGGCCGGCACCGACCTGCTCGTGCTCCTGGCGCCAGAAGGCCGGGAAGTTGCGGTTCAGGTCCAGGCCCTCGCGGTCGCGGTTCACCTGGATCTGCAGGCCGTCGAAGTTGATGAGGGTGCCCTCGGGCATCACCCGGTAGTAGGTGCCGCCGAACTCGCCCGGCTCGCGCGGGATCATCAGCCGCGGCTCGTCGGGGTGGCACTTCCAGGGGCCGTGCGGGTCGGGCACGCGCATCTGCAGCACGCGGCCGTCGCCGTCGATGTCCTCGACCGTGAGGCCGTCCACCGGCTGCTCGTCGAACGGATAGGGCCGGGTGGACGAGCGGATGAAGCGCGGCTTGTCGGCCAGCGCCAGCTCGGCACCGTCGGGGTTCAGGCGCGGGCAGAGGTAGACCACCCGGGTGTCGAGCAACTGGGTGATCCGGGCATCGCTGCCATGCCCGGCCACCAGCTGGTGCAGCCAGTACAGGCAGGCGGTGCCGGCCGTCAGCTCACCGGCATGGATGTTGCCGTCGACCCAGATGGCGGGCTTGTCCTCGTCATCGCCGGTGGCGCTGTTGGTGATGACCACCAGCGCGATGTCACGCCCTTCGTGGCTCTTGCCCAGCACCCGCAGGTCGACCAGGTCCGGCCTGGCGGTAGCGTAGTCGCCGAGCAGCTTCTGCAGCTCAGCGTGGCGGGGGAAGGTGTCGAAGCGGGGGGTGGGGAGGG
>JAGOBT010000395.1 GCA_017999135.1 Burkholderiaceae bacterium | reverse complement strand
GTGTTGGCCGCGACCAGTGCCGCGCGGCCGGCGCCCAGCACGTCGACATGGGCCAGCGGCTCGGCGTCACGCGCATCGAACAGGTGGCGGGCGGCATCGCGGCTGAAGGCCACGCTCTCGGTCATGCGGTCGTGCAGCAGCGCGGCGCAGGCCTGCAGGTCGTCGGCCGACAACGGCTTGGCACTGCCCAGCAGCGGCTTCTTCAGTTGCAGGCGGTATTCGGTGACGCGCTCCACCCGGTGCAGCACCAGGCCGCAGTTGCGGGCAATGTCGGTGGCCTTGCTGGCCCAGGGCGACAGCGTGCCCAGGCGCGGCATCACCAGCACCAGGGCGCCATCGTCAGTGCCGGTGTAAGCGTCGCCATAGCGCAGCAGGCCGGCCAGCTTGTCCTGGTCCAGCGCCTGGCCGGGCTCGGGCAGCACCCAGTGCACATGGCGGGCTGCCACGCCGGTGATGCGGTCGCACACCGCCTGCAGCTGCGGCAGCAGGGCCTGGGCACGGAAGGCCGAGAGCGCATTGCCGCCCTCGAATGACAGGGGCAGGACGGCAGACTGGGGGGCTTGCGGCATGGCGGACCGTGGTGGTGGGCGGCGTGGGGGCCCTGGCGGACCCATGCCCGTGGAAACCCGGCATTCTAGATTGCAGTGGGATAATTTACGGATGGCCATCACCCTCAAGACCACCCCCGCCGACATCGCCGGCATGCGCACCGCCGGCCGCCTGGCCTCGGAAGTGCTGGACATGCTGACCGCCCATGTGGTGCCCGGCGTCACCACCGACGCGCTGGACAAGCTGGCGCACGACCACATCGTGCAGGTGCAGGGCGGCATCCCGGCGCCATTGAACTACGCACCGCCCGGCTACGTGCCCTACCCCAAGTCGATCTGCACCTCGGTCAACCATCAGGTGTGCCACGGCATCCCGAACGACAAGCCGCTGAAGAACGGCGACATCGTCAACATCGACGTCACCGTCATCAAGGACGGCTGGCACGGCGACACCAGCCGCATGTTCATCGTGGGGGAAGGCAGCATCGCCGCCAAGCGCCTGTGCGCCATCACCTACGACGCCATGTGGAAGGGCATCGCCAAGGTCAAGCCCGGCGCCCGGCTTGGCGACATCGGCCATGCCATCCAGAGCTTTGCCGAGCACCAGGGCTTCTCGATCGTGCGCGAGTTCTGCGGCCACGGCATCGGCAGCAAGTTCCACGAAGAGCCGCAGGTGCTTCACTACGGCCGCCCCGGCACGCTGGAAGAACTGGTGCCCGGCATGATCTTCACCATCGAGCCGATGATCAACGCCGGCCGGCGCGAGATCCGCGAACTGGGCGACGGCTGGACCATCGTGACGAAGGATCGCTCGCTGTCGGCACAGTGGGAGCACACGGTGCTGGTCACCGAGATCGGCTACGAAGTGCTGACCGTGTCGGCCGGCTCGCCGCCGCCGCCGGCCTTCGTTCCGCCGGTGGTCACGTCGGCCACCCAGGTGGCCTGAGCGCCGGTCGCTGCGCACGTGAACCCGCGTGACCCCGTGGCCCCGGCGCCACCTGCCCCGCCGCCGCTGGACCTGGCGGTGCTGCGCACCCGGTTCCGCGACGGCAAGCGGGCGCTGATCGCGCACTTCATGCAGGCCCGGGCCACGGCGCCGGCCGCCTCGCGCCTGATCAAGGCACTGACCCGCCATGTCGATGCCACCCTGGCCGACCTGTGGCAGCAGTGCGGCATGCCCGCCAGCGCCGCGCTGCTGGCGGTGGGCGGCTATGGCCGGGGCGAGCTGCTGCCGCACAGCGATGTCGACGTGCTGCTGCTGCTGCCCGACGATGCCTCGGTGCTGACCGGCAGCCCGCTGAAGGACACGGTGGAGTCCTTCATCACCGCCTGCTGGGACATCGGGCTGGAGATCGGCTCGTCGGTGCGCAACGTGGCCGAATGCGTGCTGGAAGCCCGCGCCGACCAGACGGTGCAGACCTCGCTGCTGGAGAGCCGCCTGGTCTGCGGGGCACGCAAGCTCAACACCCAGTTCCAGCGCGAAACCGCCGCGCTGATGGACCCCAAGGCCTTCTTGCGCGCCAAGACGCTGGAAATGCACCAGCGCCACACCAAGTTCGACAACACGCCCTACGCGCTGGAACCGAACTGCAAGGAAAGCCCCGGCGGCCTGCGCGACCTGCAGGTGGTGATGTGGGTGGCGCGTGCCGCAGGCCTGGGCCGCAGCTGGGCCGAACTGGCCGCCAACGGCCTGATCACGCCGTTCGAGGTGAAGCAGCTGCAGCGCAATGAAGGCCTGCTCAAGCTGATCCGCGCCCGTCTGCATGCGGTGGCCGGCCGGCGCGAAGACCGGCTGGTGTTCGACCTGCAGACCGCCGTGGCTGAGAGCTTCGGCTACACCAGCAGCAAGGTGCAGCGCTCGTCGGAAGTGCTGATGCACCGCTACTACTGGGCGGCCAAGGCGGTGACCCAGCTCAACCAGATCCTGATGCTCAACATCGAGGAGCGCATCAACGGCAGCGAGGCCGCGCCGATGCGGCAGATCAACGCCCGCTTCCTCGACCGCGCCGGCATGCTGGAGGTGGCCGACGACCAGCTGTACCTGGAGAACCCGCACGCCATTCTGGAAACGTTTCTGATCTTCCAGCAGACGCCGGGCATCCAGGGCCTGTCGGCCCGCACGTTGCGGGCGCTGTACAACGCCCGCGAGGTGATGGACAGCAGCTTCCGGCACGACCCGATCAACCGCGAGATGTTCATGGACATCCTGCGGCAGCCCAGCGGCACCACCCATGCCTTCCGGCTGCTGAACCAGACCTCGGTGCTGGGCCGCTACCTGTGGGTGTTCCGCCGCATCGTCGGGCGCATGCAGCACGACCTGTTCCACGTGTACACCGTGGACCAGCACATCCTGATGGTGCTGCGCAACATGCGCCGCTTCTTCATTCCCGAGCATGCGCACGAGTACCCGTTCTGCAGCCAGCTGGCCAGTGAATGGGACAAGCCCTGGCTGCTGTACGTGGCCGCGCTGTTCCACGACGTGGCCAAGGGCCGTGGCGGCGACCACAGCCTGCTGGGCCAGACCGAGGTGCGCCGCTTCTGCCGCGACCACGGCATCGGCAAGGACGACACCGCGCTGGCCGAATTCCTCGTCAAGCACCACCTGACGATGAGCCACACCGCGCAGAAGGAAGACCTGTCGGACGCCGATGTCATCCGCGCCTTCGCCGACAAGGTGGGCAATGTGCGCAACCTGACGGCGCTGTACCTGCTGACGGTGGCCGACATCCGCGGCACCAGCCCCAAGGTGTGGAACGCCTGGAAGGCCAAGCTGCTGGAAGACCTGTACCGCAGCACGCTGCGCGCCCTGGGCGGGGCCCGGCCCAACCTGGATGCCGACCTGGAAGCCCGCAAGCAGGAGGCGCGGCAGATCCTGGCGCTGCACAGCGCCCTGCCCGGCACCGAGGTGCCGCTGTGGAAGACGCTGGAACTCAGCTACTTCGCCCGCCACGACGCCAGCGAGATCGCCTGGCACGCGCGCGCGCTGTGGCGCCACCAGGATCCACCGCAGCCGGTGGTGTGCGCCCGCCCCAGCCCGATCGGGGACGGCCTGCAGGTGCTGGTGCATGCGCCCGACCGGCCCGACCTGTTCGTGCGCATCTGCGGCTACTTCGACGGCGCCGGCTTCTCCATCCAGGATGCCAAGGTGCACACCAGCCGCACCGGCTTCGCGCTCGACACCTTCCAGGTGGTGCACCCGCAGTTCGAGGCCAGTGACCAGAGCGGCTACCGCGACCTGATCTCGCTGGTCGAGACCCAGCTCGCCAAGGCCATGCACAGCGACGACCCGCTGCCCGAGCCCAGCCGCGGCCGGGTGTCGCGGCGCGTCAAGTCGTTCCCGATCACGCCGCGGGTGTCATTGCAGCCCGATGAGCGGGCGCAGCGCTGGCTGCTCTCGGTCAGCACCAGCGACCGCTCCGGCCTGCTGTACGGCATTGCCCGGGTGCTGGCGCGCCACGGCATCAACCTGCAGCTGGCCAAGGTCAGCACGCTGGGCGAGCGGGTGGAAGACAC
>JAGOBT010000023.1 GCA_017999135.1 Burkholderiaceae bacterium | reverse complement strand
GCCTGCAGACGCCTTCCGGCGTCCGCAGCGCGGGTTCAGAGCCTGGCGGCTGGTATCGCCGCCAGTCCTTCGCCAGCCTGCGAACGCCTTCCGGCGTCCGCAGCGCGGGCTCAGAGCCTGGCGGCTTGTATCGCCGCCAGTCCTTCGCCAGCCTGCAGATGCCTTCCGGCGTCCGCAGCGCGGGCTCAAAGCCTGGCGGCTGGTATCGCCGCCAGTCCTTCGCCAGCCTGCAGATGCCTTCCGGCGTCCGCAGCGCGGGCTCAGAGCCTGGCGGCTTGTATCGCCGCCAGTCCTTCGCCAGCCTGCGAACGCCTTCCGGCGTCCGCAGCGCGGGCTCAGTGCCGGAAGTGGCGGGTGCCGGTGAAGACCATGGCCACGCCGCGCTCGTTGGCGGCGGCGATGACCTCGGCGTCGCGCATCGAGCCACCGGGCTGGATGACGCAGCTGGCACCCTCGTCGATCACCACGTCCAGCCCGTCGCGGAACGGGAAGAAGGCATCACTGGCCACCGCGCTGCCGGCCAGCGACAGGTCGGCATGGCCGGCCTTGATGCGGGCGATGCGGGCCGAGTCGATGCGGCTCATCTGGCCGGCGCCCACGCCCAGCGTCATGCCGCCGCCGCAGAACACGATGGCATTGCTCTTGACGAACTTGGCCACCTTCCAGGCGAACAGCAGGTCGGCCATCTGCTGCGGCGTGGGCTGCAGCGTGGTCACCACCTTCAACTCGGCCGGGGTCACATTCTTGCTGTCGGCGCTTTGCAGCAGCAGGCCGCCGCCCACGCGCTTCATGTCCATCCCGTTGCCGCCGGGGGCCAGCGGCACCTGCAGCAGGCGCAGGTTGGGCTTGGCGGCCAGCATCTCACGCGCTTCGGGCGTGACGGCTGGCGCCAGCGCCACTTCCACGAATTGCTTGGCGGCATTGATCGCGGCCACCACCTCGGCGTCGAGCGGGCGGTTCAGCGCCAGGATGCCACCGTAGGCGCTGGTGGGGTCGGTCTTCAGCGCCTTCAGGTAGGCGTCCACCGCCGAGGTGCCCACCGCCACGCCGCAAGGGTTGGCGTGCTTGACGATGACGCAGGCCGGCTCGTCGAAGGTCTTGACGCACTCCCACGCCGCGTCGGCATCGGCGATGTTGTTGAACGACAGCTCCTTGCCCTGCAGCTGCACCCACTGCGCCAGCGTGCCGGCGGCGGGCTTCAGCTCACGGTAGAAGGCGGCGCTCTGGTGCGGGTTCTCGCCGTAGCGCATGTCCTGCGTCTTCACCAGCTGCAGGTTGTAGACCGACGGGTAGGCGGCGCGCTGCGGCACGGCGGCGGGGCGCTCCTCGGCGCCGGGCTCCAGCGCGCTCAGGTAGTTGGTGATCATGCCGTCGTAGGCGGCGGTGTGGGCATACACCTTGCGCGCAAGACTGAACTTGGTGGCGCGGCTCAGGCCGCCGGCGTCCAGTTCGGCCAGCACCTGGGGGTAGTCGGTGGGGTCGATCACCACGCCGACGTCGGCCCAGTTCTTGGCCGCGGCGCGCAGCATGGCCGGGCCGCCGATGTCGATGTTCTCGATGGCGTCTTCCAGCGTGCAGTCGGGCCGGGCGGTGGCCTGGGCGAAGGGGTACAGGTTGATCACCAGCAGGTCGATGGTGCCGATGCCGTGCGCGGCCAGGGCGGCCATGTGGGCCGGCACGTCGCGCCGGGCCAGCAGGCCGCCGTGGATGCGCGGGTGCAGCGTCTTCACCCGGCCGTCCAGCATCTCGGGAAAGCCGGTCACCTCGGCCACCTCGGTCACCGGCAGGCCGGCATCGGCCAGCAGCCGGGCAGTGCCGCCGGTGGACAGCAGCTTGACGCCGCGCGCATGCAGCGCGCTGGCCAGATCGAGGATGCCGGTCTTGTCGGACACGGACAGCAGGGCAGTGGTCATGGAAGATCCTGAGATGGATGCGGATGATCAGGTTTCGCCAGCAGACGCCGCGGAACCGGCTCTGCCGGGCCGCTGGCGTGCCTTGCAGGCCGCGCCGGGCTTTGCAGCCCGGCCCCTCGCCAGGCAGGCAAGGTCCACTGGACCTTGCCTGTCCGGGCTCGGCCCCCGAGAGGGCGGCGCCGCAGGCGCTGTGGGGGGTGTTACAAAAGTTTATGGTCGAGCAGCTTGCGGCGCAGGGTATTGCGGTTGATGCCCAGCCATTCGGCCGCCTTGCTCTGGTTGCCCTCGGCGTGCTTCATCACCACCTCGAGCATCGGCTTCTCCACCGTGCCGATCACCATGTCGTGCACGGCGTTGGGCTCGGTGCCGCGCAAGTCCTTGAAGTACTGCTCCAGGCTGTCGCGGATGCAGTCCTCGATCTTCTTCTTGCTCATGCTTGCAGGCTCATCAGGCCGTCGTTGGCGGCATCGCCAGCGGGCAGCAGGTGGTGCGTCTGGGCCAGGGTGTCGAAGAACAGGGTCACGGCGTCGACCTGGGCGCGGGCATCGTCCAGGCGGTTCATGGCCTGGCGGAAGGCCTCGCCGCCGGGCAGGCCGCGCACCGCCCAGCCGATGTGCTTGCGCGCACTGCGCACGCCGGTGAATTCGCCGTACAGCCCGTAGTGCTGGTGCAGGTGCGCCACCAGCCAGCGCTGCACATCCAGCGTAGGCGGGGCGGGCAGGGCGCTGCCGGTGGCCAGTTCATGCGCGATCTCGCGAAAGATCCACGGCCGGCCCATCGCGGCGCGGCCGATCATCAGCGCGTCGGCGCCGGTGTGGGCCAGCACCTGCCTGGCCTTGGCGGCGCTGTGGATGTCGCCGTTGGCCACCACCGGTACCCGCACCGCGGCTTTCACCGCGGCGATGGTGTCGTATTCGGCGCTGCCGGTGTAGCCCTGCTCCCGGGTGCGACCGTGCACGGTGAGCATGGCCACGCCGGCGCTTTCGGCTGCGCGGGCCAGCACCACGGCATTGCGCTCGGTGTCGCACCAGCCGGTGCGCATCTTCAGCGTGACCGGCACGCCGCGCGGCGCACACACGGCCACCACCGCCTGCACGATGGCGATGGCCAGCGGCTCGTCGCGCATCAGGGCCGAGCCGGCCCACTTGGTGCACACCTTCTTGGCCGGGCAGCCCATGTTGATGTCGATGATCTGCGCGCCGCGGTCGATGTTGTAGGCGGCGGCCTCGGCCATCATCGGCGCATCCGTCCCGGCAATCTGCACCGCGATCGGGCCGGGCTCGCCGGTGTGGTCGGCGCGGCGGCTGGTCTTGAGCGACGCCCACAGGTCCTTGCGCGAGGTGACCATCTCGCTGACCGCATACCCGGCACCCAGGCTGCGGCACAGCTGGCGGAACGGGCGGTCCGTCACCCCCGCCATGGGGGCGACGAACAGCCGGTTCGGCAGCACGAAGGGGCCGAGTTGCATGGGGGGTGAAGGGGGTGGTGGCGCAGCGGGCGCTGCTGAAAAAGGAGGCAGAGTATAGCCGCGGCCCCGGGCCCCGCCGGCACCCGCCGGCCTGCCTATGATCGCCGTCGATGGAAGCCTGGATTCACGCCCAGCTGGGCATGCTGCTGGCCTTGCTGGCCCTGCCCGAGGTCGGCCTGAGCACGGTGTTCATGGTGTCGCTGGTGTCGGCCACACTGCTGCCGCTGGGGTCGGAGCCGGCGGTGTTCGGCCTGGTCAAGCTGAACCCGGCGATGTTCTGGCCGGCGGTGGCCGTGGCCACGCTGGGCAACACCCTGGGCGGCGCCATCAGCTGGTGGATGGGCTACGGCGCCGAGCGCGCCTACGAGCGGGTCACCCACCAGAGCGGCGAGCTGCGCGCCCTCGGCTGGCTGCGGCGCTTCGGGCCCAAGGCCTGCCTGCTGTCGTGGCTGCCCGGTGTGGGCGACCCGCTGTGCGCGGTGGCCGGCTGGCTGCGGCTGCCGTTCTGGCCGTGCGTGGCTTACATGGCCATCGGCAAGTGCCTGCGCTACATCACGATGACGGCCGCGCTGCTGTGGGTGTTTCCATCAGCGGCCGGTTGAGCGTCGCGCGGCAATCGCCCTTTCGGGTGATGGGCCCGGGCCGGCGCCGGCCCGCAGAATCGGGTCTCTTTTCCGCTTGCCGCCGGCCCGCCGCCGGCTCTCACCATGGCACTTGCCACCCCGGCCTACGACCTGCTGGCCCGCAGCTTCAACCGGCTGCACCACCTGGACCACCTGCAGTGCATCGCCTACTGGGACCAGGCGGCAATGATGCCCGCCGGCGGTGCCGACGCCCGCGCCGGCGCGCTGGCCGAGGTGGCCACGCTGATGCACCAGGCCCGCACCGACCCTGCGCTGGCGCGGGCACTGGCGGCCGCGGCCGGCGAGCCGCTGGACGACTTCCAGCGCGCCAACCTGCGCGAGATGGCGCGCGAATGGCGCGCCGCCAATGCGCTGCCTGAATCCCTGGTGCAGCGCAGCCAGTTGGCCACGTCGCGTTGCGAGCACGCCTGGCGCCGCCAGCGCCCGGCCAACGACTGGGCCGGCTTCCTGGCCAACTTCCGCGACGTTGTGGCCACGGCGCGAGAAGAAGCGCAGCTGCTGTCGCAGCAGGCCGGCGTGCGGCCATATGACGCGCTGATGGACCGCTTCGAGCCCGGCATGACCTGCGCCCGGCTCGACCCGCTGTTTGCCGACCTGCGCACCTGGCTGCCCGGGCTGGTGCAGCAGGTGCAGGCGCGCCAGCAGGGCGAGCCGGTGCTGCAACCAGAAGGGCCGTTTGCGGTGGACGCGCAGCGCCAGCTGTGCCTGCAGGTGATGCAGTGGCTGGGCTTCGACTTCCAGGGCGGGCGGCTCGACGTCAGCACCCACCCGTTTGCCGGCGGCGTGCCCGAAGACGTGCGCCTGACCACCCGCTACGAGCCCGGCGAGTTCATCACCAGCCTGCTGGGCGCCATCCACGAGACCGGCCATGGCCGTTATGAGCAGGGCCGCCCGCGGGCCTGGCTGGGCCAGCCGGTGTCGCTGGCGCGCAGCATGGCCATCCACGAGAGCCAGAGCCTGGCCTTCGAGATGCAACTGGGCCGCCACCCGGGCTTCATCGCGCGGCTGGCACCGATGATCGGCCAGGCCTTCGGCGACCAGCCCGCCTTCGCGCCCGACAACCTGCTGCGCCTGGTCACCCGGGTGCGGCCCGGGCTGATCCGGGTGGATGCCGACGAGCTGACCTACGCCGCGCATGTGATGCTGCGCTACGACATCGAGCGCCGGCTGATCGAAGGCGACATCGAGCCCGACGACATCCCCGCGCTGTGGGACACCGGCATGGCCGACCTGCTGGGTCTGGACACGCGCGGCAACTTCCGTGACGGCCCGCTGCAGGACGTGCACTGGCCCGAGGCGATGTTCGGCTACTTCCCCTGCTACACGCTGGGCGCCATGTATGCCGCGCAGTGGTTCGCGGCGATGCGGCGGGATCTGCCGGGGCTGGATGCCAGCATCCACGCCGGTGATCTGTCACCGGTGTTCGGCTGGCTGCAGAGCCACATCTGGCAGCAGGCCAGCCGCTGGCCGACCGATGAACTGGCGTTGCGCGCCAGCGGCGAGGTGCTGAACCCGGCGCACTACCGGGCGCACCTGGAAGCGCGCTACCTGGGCTGAGCGGCGCTCAGGCGCTGGCGGCGGCCTTGCGCCGGCGCACGGCCGCCGGTGCCGCAGCATCCGCGGGTGCCGCAGCCTTCTTGCGCGCGGTGCGGGCGGCGGGCTTCGACGGCGCCGCCGAAGCCACGTCCTTCAGCGCCTTGCCGGGCTTGACCTTCGCCACCTTGGCAGCCTTCGGCGGCTCTTCGCCCTTCAGTGCGGCCACCGCAGCTTCCAGGGCAGCCACGCGGTCGACCAGCGTGGCCAGGTCCTTGGCGGCGGGCACGCCCAGCCGGCCCAGCGCACGGGCGGTGCGCTCCTCGAAGATGGATTCCAGCTTGTCCCACTGCGCGTTGGCCTTGGTGCCCACCTCGCCGGCCATGGCCGACATCTTGCCGGCCACGTCGCCCAGCTTTTCTTCGGCCACGGCCTGGGTCTTGCGCTGCAGGTTCACGCCTTCCTTGATCAGGGTGTCGAACACCTTGCCACCTTCGCCCTGCGCCTTGGCAAAGGCGCCCAGACCGGCCAGCCAGATCTGTTGCGCCGAATCCTTGACGGTCTGCGCCAGCTGGCTGTCGAGCAGGCCGGCGGGGGCGGCTGCCTTCTTCTCGGCCATCTTCTGAAGTCTCTTCACCATGGGAACTCCTGGGGGATGTGGACGCGGCGCGTGCGGTGCGCAGCCGGCCACAGTGTAGGCAGGCCGAACCGAGCCGTCTGCCTAATCCGCGGGGCTGGCGCCCCGGGTTTTCACGGGCTGCCGATGGTGCCGGCTATCCTGCCGGCCATGTACGTGTCCTTCTTCGGCCTGCAGCACGCGCCGTTCTCGATCGCGCCCGACCCGCGCTATCTCTACATGAGCGAGCGCCACCGCGAGGCGCTGGCGCACCTGCTGTACGGCGTGCAGGCCGGCGGCGGTTTCGTGCTGCTGACCGGCGAGATCGGCGCGGGCAAGACCACCGTGTGCCGCTGCTTCCTGGAGCAGGTGCCCGCCGGCTGCCAGGTGGGCTACATCGTCAACCCCAAGCTCAGCGTGGGCGAGCTGCTGCAGACGGTGGCCGAGGAGTTCGGCATCCCGCCGCCGGCTGATGCGGCCAGCGCCACGGTGAAGACCTGGGTCGACGCGCTGAACCAGCATCTGCTGGCCGCCCATGCCCAGGGCCGCCACTGCCTGCTGATCATCGACGAGGCGCAGCACCTGTCGGCCGACGTGCTGGAGCAGCTGCGCCTGCTGACCAACCTGGAGACGCACGACCGCAAGCTGCTGCAGATCATCCTGATCGGCCAGCCCGAGCTGCGCAGCCAGCTGGCCGCGCCCGGCATGGAGCAGCTGGCGCAGCGGGTGATCGCGCGCTACCACCTGCAGGCGCTCAGCGCCGCCGAGACCACGGCCTACGTCGCCCACCGCCTGGCCGTGGCCGGGCTGGCCGGTGCCAGCCCGTTCGATGCCGGCGCGCTGCGCCAGGTGCACCGGCTGACCGCGGGCGTGCCGCGCCGCATCAACCTGCTGTGCGACCGGGCGCTGCTCGGCGCCTATGCCCAGGGCCGCAGCCAGGTCGACCGGCGCACCGTGGCCCAGGCCGCGGCCGAGGTGTTCGGCCCGGCCATGGCACGCGCGGGCAGCGGCGGGCGGGTGGCGCTGGCCGCCGGCTTGGCTGTGCTGCCGCTGCTGGGTGGGGTGCTGTGGTGGGCGCTGGCGCCGGGCACGCGGAGCGTGGCGCAGCCGCCGCTGGCCGCCGCACCGGCAGCGCAGGTGGCGGCGGCGCCGGCTGGCGTCGCCGCGTCTGCCGCGGTGGCCGTCCCGGCCAGCGCCGCTGCATCTGCCGGCAGTGCGCCCACCACGGCGGCGCCGGCGCTGCCGGTCTTCGATCCTCAGGCCGACTGGGCAGCGCTGGCTGCCGACGACAGCACCGCGCTGCGGGAGCTGGCCACGGCCTGGGGGCCGCCGCTGCCAGCCGGCGCGCCCTGCACCGTGGGCCCGGCGCAGGGCCTGGCCTGCTGGCGCCACCGCAGTGGCAACCTGCCGCTGTTGGCGCAACTGGACCGCCCGGTGGTGCTGGGCCTGGTCGACGACGGCGGGCGCAGCGGTTTCGCGCGGCTGCTGGCGCTCGGGCCGCAGGGTGCGGTCATTGGCGCCGGCACCCGCCGCTGGCGCCTGCCGGCCGACCAGCTGGCCGCGTTGTGGCGCGGTGAACTCCACACCTGGTGGCGCCTGCCGCCGGGTGCCAGCACGGCGCAGGATGGCACGGTGGCGATTCTGCTGCCCGGCGCCAACGGCCCAGCGGTGGCGGCTCTGCAACAGGCGCTGGCCCGCGCCGCCAGCCAGCCGGCACCGCCGGCTGACGCCGCCGCCTACGATGCCGCGCTGCGCCAGCGCGTGGCGGCCTTCCAGCTGTCGGCCGGGCTCAAGCCCGACGGCCTGGCCGGCCCCACCACCTACATGCTGTTGAACCGGGCGCTGGCGGTGGACGAGCCGCGCCTGGCCCGGGAGTGACACCGTGTCCTACATCCTCGATGCCTTGCGCCGCGCCGATGCCGAACGCCAGCGTGGCGGCGTGCCCGGCCTGCATGACCAGACGGGCCCGCTGACGGGCGGCGAAGGCGCCGGCGCCCCGCCCGCCCCTGCGGTGGCCGGCCGGCTGGCCCTGGGCGGTGCCGTGGCGGCGTTGGTGGCGCTGGCACTGGCCGGGGCCTGGTGGCTGGGCCGCGGATCGGCCGGCCAGGCACCGGCAGTCGGGCCCGCAGTGGCGGCCGCGCCGCTGGCGGTCGTCGCCGCGCCGCCTGCGCTGGTGCCTGACCCGCTGCGCGCAGGGGCGCCCGCGCCGGCATCGGCGGTGGTGCCTGCGCCGCCGTCGCCGGTGGTCACCGCGCCGCCATCGGCCGAGTTGCCTGTCCCGCCGACGGCGGTGCGGCCCGTGGTCCCGCCCGTGCCGGCAGCCGCACCTGCCCAGCCGGTGCCGCCAACGGCCCCATCGGCCGCCACGCGACCGCGGCCAGCCCCGGCCAGCGCACCCACGCCGCCGGCCGGCGCGGCCAGCGACCCGGTGCGCAGTTGGGCCAGCCTGCCCGACGCCCAGCGCGCCGCGCTGCCCCTGCTGGTCTGGTCGGGCGTGGTCTACGCCGAGCGGGCCGACCAGCGCCTGGTGGTGGTCAACGGTCAGGTCGCACGCGAGGGCGAGTCACTGGCCGCCGGCCTGCAGCTGTTGCAGATCCGGCCGAAGTCGGTGCTGCTGCGCTGGCAGGGCCAGCGCATCGAGATGCCGTTGTGACGGCCGATGCCTTTCAGGCCTGGCGGCTGCGGCGGCGCAGCCCCACCTGGGCCAGCAGGCCGGCGGCGAACATCGCCCAAGTCTGCGGCTCGGGCACGGCGGCGGCCAGTGCCGGGTCGGCGTTGAAGCCGGCGATCTGGCGGCCCAGGAAGTTGCCCACCGCACCGAAGGCCATCGGGTCCTTCAGGCTATCGCTGTCGTTGTCGCAGAAGGCGCGGTTCTTCTTGTCCGCGTCGTAGCCGCCGGTGTACCCGAAGAACTCATAGCGGCGGATGAAGGATTTGCTGTTGTCGTCCAGTGTCAGGGCGTCCTCCTGGGCCTCGTCGGCATCCTCGCCATCCGGCTCCTCGTCGTCCTGCGACTTCGGCCGGTTCTGCAGCAGCTTCCACTCGATGTCGTGGTTCTTGGTGATGGTGGTGAAGGTCTTGACCCACACCGCTGTGCCCCAGTTGCGGTCGATGCGGTCGGGCTCCATCTCCACCGCCTCGATGCGTGCCACCACCGGCTGCGCCGCCTGGCCCGGCGCCGGTGCCGGCGCCTGGTACACCACCGCCGGGATGGCCACCAGTTCACTGACCAGCGGCTTGCCGGCCTCGGCCTGCACCACCCAGCTGTAGCGGGTGCTGAGCACATTGCCGGTGGTAGCGACTCCGAAGTGGTCGCAGGGGTTGGCCTTGGACCAGGTGACATTGCCGGGCCAGCAGCTCTCGCCCTGCGTGGTGAAGCCACCTGGGTTGAACGGTGTGGTGGCCTGGTTGGCGGCAGCTTCGTCGATCTGGCTGGCCGTCAGAAGCGTACCGCCAGCAAAGCCGTAGGTGATGCGCACCCCGGCATGCTGGTTGGCGGCATTGTTGTTGTTGGTGACGGCCACCTGGCTGAAGCGCGTCACCTGGAAGCCCAGGGGGCCGAAGTTGCGGTCCAGCCCGAACACGCTGTAGACGTACTTGCTGCTGTTGTGCTGGCTGGCATTGCTGGAGTCGTCCCACAGGTCGGGGTCTTCCAGCTCGATCTCGAAGCCATAGGCGCTGTGGCCGGTGTTGTTCACCGTGTCGAAGTTGGCCAGGTTGCCGATGACGCTGACGGCTGATGCGGGCGCGGCCAGCATGGCCAGGGTGGCGGCCAGAGCCAGGGGAGGTGAAGCGGTGGGTCATGGGGAATGTCTCCTGCTGTTTGGCGGGAGACAGAGCGTGCAGCTGGCCGCCTGATGCATCGGCGCGGCGGCCCCCCCGTGGACCCGGGGGCGGTCGGGCTTGGGGTTAGCGCGCACGGGCCGGGCGCCAGGCATGGGGAAGAATCCGCGATCCAAGCCCAGAGGAGATCCTGCATGCATTACTTCGTCACCGGCGCCACCGGCTTCATCGGCAAGCGCCTCGTCAAGTCGCTGCTGGCGCGGCGCGGCACCACGGTGCACTTTCTCGTGCGCCCGGGCAGCGAAGGCAAGCTGGCCGACCTGTACAGCTACTGGGGCGTCAGCAAGACCCGCGCCGTGCCGGTCACCGGCGACCTGACGGCCAAGAAGCTGGGCGTGGCCGCCGACACCCTGAAGGCGCTGAAGGGCCAGATCGGTGCGGTCTACCACCTGGCCGCGGTGTACGACCTGTCGGCCGACGAAGACAGCCAGGTGCAGGTGAACATCGAGGGCACCCGCAACCTGGTCGAGTTTGCCAAGGCCGTCGACGCCGGCCATGTGCACCATGTCAGCAGCATCGCCGCCGCCGGCCTGTACGAGGGCGTGTTCCGCGAAGACATGTTCGACGAGGCCGAGGGCCTGGACCACCCGTACTTCATGACCAAGCACGAGAGCGAGAAGATCGTGCGCAAGGAATGCAAGGTGCCGTGGACGGTGTACCGCCCGGCGCTGGTGGTGGGCGACAGCACCACCGGCGAGATGGACAAGATCGACGGCCCGTACTATTTCTTCAAGCTGATCCAGCGCATGCGGCAGTTTCTGCCGCCGTGGATGCCGTCGGTGGGCCTGGAAGGCGGGCGCATCAACATCGTGCCGGTCGATTTCGTCGTCAAGGCGCTGGACCACATCAGCCACAGCAAGCATGTGCTGGCCGGCAAGTGCTTCCACCTGGTGGATCCGCAGGGCTACCGCGTGGGCGACGTGCTCGACATCTTCGCCAAGGCCGCGCACGCGCCCAAGATGAACGTGTTCGTCAACGCGGCGCTGCTGGGCTTCATCCCCAAGAGCGTGAAGAAGGGGCTGATGGCGCTGGCGCCAGTGCGGCGTGTCTACAACGCGGTGATGAAGGACCTGGGCCTGCCCGAGGACATGTTCACCTTCATCAACTTCCCCACCCGGTACGACTGCCGCGAGATGCAGGCCGCACTGAAGGGCAGCGGCATCGAATGCCCCAACCTGCATGACTACGCCTGGCGGCTGTGGGACTACTGGGAACGCCACCTCGACCCCGACCTGTTCATCGACCGCAGCCTCAAGGGCAGCGTGGGTGGCAAGGTGGTGCTGATCACCGGCGGTTCGTCGGGCATCGGCCTGGCGGCGGCCTGCAAGTTTGCCGAGGCTGGCGCCATCACCATCATCTGCGCCCGCGGCGAAGACAAGCTGAAGGAAGCCGTGGCCGAGATCCACGCCCATGTGGCGGCCAAGGGCGGCAAGAACGCGCAGGTGTTCAGCTACTCGGTCGACATCGCCGACGAGGCGGGCTGCGCCGAGTTCGTCAAGACGCTGGAAGAGAAGCACGGCGGCGTCGATTTCCTGATCAACAACGCCGGCCGCTCCATCCGCCGCGCCATCGAGAACAGCTACGACCGCTTCCACGACTTTCAGCGCACGATGGACCTGAACTACTTCGGCTGCCTGCGCGTCACCATGGGCCTGCTGCCGGGCATGGTGAAGAAGCGCAAGGGCCATGTGGTCAACATCAGCAGCATCGGCGTGCTGACCAACGCACCGCGCTTCAGCGCCTACGTGGCCAGCAAGTCGGCACTCGACGCCTGGACCCGCTGCGCCAGCAGCGAGTTCGCCGACCAGGGCATCAGCTTCACCACCATCAACATGCCGCTGGTGCGCACGCCGATGATCGCCCCCACCAAGATCTACAACAACGTGCCCACCCTGGCGCCTGAAGAAGCGGCCGACATGATCGCCCAGGCCTGTGTCTACAAGCCGGTGCGCATCGCCACCCGGCTGGGCATCTTCGGCCAGACGCTGCATGCGCTGGTGCCGCGCATCGCGCAGATCGTGATGAACACCAGCTTCCGCATGTTCCCCGACAGCGACGCCGCCAAGGGCGCCAAGGGCGAGAAGGCCAAGCTGTCGCCCGAGGCCATCGCCATGCAGCAGATGATGCGCGGCATCCACTTCTGACGGCACGCACGGCAAAGGACATTTAAGGCCGGGCCGGCCTAGAGTGGCCGGCATGTTGCAGCACACTGGTGGCCCACCGAGGCCGACGCGGGCTGCCGGCGCTGCGCCGGCCCGAACCACCCCGTTGCAGTTGCCGCTACGCTGTGTGCAGCGTGCAGCAGCCAGCGCCTGTGGCACCGTGCCCCCGGGCGCCTGGTGGCTGCAGTTCGGGCCCGACCACGGCGCCCTGGACTGTGTGATTGGTGCCCTGCACCTGCAGGCCGTGCAACCGCAGCAGCTGGCCTGCGTGCAGCTGTGGCACCAGGGCCAGGTGGTCTACCAGCTCGACAGCCAGGCCGATGCGCGTGGCAGCCCCTTGCCAGCCGGCGATCTGCTGCACGCCATGGCCCGCATGCAGGGCCACGCCGACCTGGTGATCGACGCCGACGGCCTGGGCCTGGTGCCCGCCAGCACGGCCTTGCGCCTGCTGCTCACCGGCGGTGCCGAGGCCCGCCCGCCGCAGGCCCGGGTGCTGCTGCTGCCGCCGCGCTGATCGGGCGGTTCAGGCCGCCAGCTGGCAGCGGTTGCGCCCCGCCTGCTTGGCCTGCCGCAGCGCCTGCTCGGCGCGGTCGACCAGGCGCTGGTAGTCGGGGTGGCCATCGAACACCGCCACGCCGATGCTCACCGTCACCGACGTGCCGGCCAGTCCGGTGGTGCGCAGGTGCAGCCCGGCCACGCGGCTGCGCAGGCCGTCGGCCACCTGCAGCGCGGTGCTGTCGCCGGCTTCCACCAGCAGCCGCAGGAACTGGTCGTCGCCCACGCGGAAGACGAAGTCGCCCGCCCGCACGTTGTCGGCCAGCACCTCGGCCACCTGGGCCAGCACCACGTCGCCGGCCTCCTGGCCCAGCGTCTGGCTGATGGTGACGAAGTGGTCGATGTCGACCATCAGCAGCGCAGAGCTGCCATGCTGGCGCAGCGCCAGACCGATCTCGCGTTTGGCCACCGACGGAAAGTAGCGCCGGTTCAGCAGCCGGGTGACGCTGTCGCGGCCGTCTTCCACCTCGATGAAGCGGTCGAACACCGTGCCCAGCAGGGTCTTGATCTCGTCGATGCCCTGGTTCAGCGCCGCCACCACGCTGCGCGCCGCAGCGGGGTTGCCGCGGGCCTGGCTCAGCTGCGGCAGCAACGCGCCTTCGATGTGCTGGGTCAGCGCCTGGATGCGCTCGACCTCCGGCGCGCCCTCGAACAGCATGCCCGCCTTGTGGTGCAGCCACATGCCGAACTGCGAGCGGCTGAAGTCCTGCGCCGGATCATGTGCCGGCGCGGCCTGCTCGTCCCAGTAGTCGCGCACCAGGATCTGGTGCGCCCATTCCAGCAGCTCGGACCGGCGCAGCTCACGCTCGGCCTTCATGTTCTGGCCCAGGAAGAACAGCCGGTAGGCCTCGTCCGACCGCGTCAGCCGGTGGGTGTTGGCGTCGAAGGCGGTGTGCATCGCGTCGATGGCCACGTCGATGCGCTCGTGCACATAGGCATAGGCGTCGGCCAGCTGCTGGCGCGGCAGGTCAGACTGCGCCAGGTGCTGGCAGATGGCACGCTTGAGCAGCCGCGCGCCGCTGGACACCAGCGACATCGGCACGCCGATGCGGGCATGCACCTCGCCCGTGCGCTGCTGGATGGCCAGCAGCTCGGCCAGCGGCGTGTCGGTGCAGAACAGCGTGCGGCACCAGCGCGTCATCGATGCATGCAGACGCTGGTTGACCAGCGTGTGGTCCAGCAGTTGCCCGGCCTGCGGATGCACCAGCATGCGGTCGTAGAACAGGGCGGCCAGGGCGGTGGCCTGGGCGTCCATCAGCGTGCCTACCCGTTGGCGGACGGGCAGGTCGGCCAGGTCGGCCACGGCTTGCCAGGTGGTCAGTGCATCGGACGGGGAGGGTGGGTTGCGCGTCATCGGGCAGGGCAGCGGCCAGGGGCGACGGCGATGGTGCGGCATGGCCCGGCACCGGCGCTTAAAAGTGATTCATCCGACACCGGCTGGCTTGCGGCTGTGGCGCAAACCGCACCATCATGGCAGGTGCTGCCACCGGGGCAGCCGCGGAACGGGGACGGGTCAGTGTCGGCGGGGTACGGGTTCGGAGACTGTGAATTGTGGCCGGCGCAACGCCTGCTGCTGCGCCAGCAGCGCGTGCTGGCGCTGGGCGGGCGGGCCTTCGACCTGCTGCAGGTGCTGGTGGAACACAGCCACCGCCTGATGCACAAGGACGAACTGCTGGAATTGGTGTGGCCCGGTCTGGCGGTCGAGCCCAACAACCTGCAGGTGCAGGTGTGGTCGCTGCGGCAGCTGCTGGGGGCAGGCGCCATCAGCACCGTGCCGCGGCGTGGCTACCGCTTCATGCTGCCGGTGCAACCGCTGGCTGCGCCGCTGGAGCCGGTCGATGGCGCAGGCGTGGCCGCCGCAGCCGACCCCGGCTGGCATGCCTGGGCCGCACCGCTGCAGGCCCTGCCGTTGCTGACCCTGCTGGGCCCCGACCCGCTGGCGCTGCGCCCGGTGGCCGAGGCGCTGGCGCAGTTGCGGCGGGGCGCCCGGCCCGCCGGGCTGTGGCGCATCGACGCCCGCATCCTGGGCAGTGCCAGCCGCGTCAAGGCCGTGCCGGGCGCCGACGACCCGCTGTGGCCGCGGCTGGCGCGCCAGCAGGGCCAGCTGCTGCTGCTGGACTGCCAGCACGCCATGCCGGCGGCACGGGCGCTGGTGCGCGCCGCCCGCTGCGCCGCGCCCGACCTGCAACTGCTGACCACGGCCGCGGTGCCGCTGGGCCTGCCTGGCGAGGTGCTGGCGCAGCCGCCGCTGCCGGCGGTGACGGAGCCGACCAGCCCGGGGGGCGGCACCGGCCTGCGCTGGCAGCCGCGGCCGGGCGCCGGCGTGCGCTAGTTGGCCGCCGCCAGGCGGCGGCGTGCGCGGATCGGCGGCCGCGGGCCTTGTTCCTACAATCCGCGGCGCTTGCTGCGACGCACCATCCACGCCCACCCAGGACCCGCCATGCCCGCCTCCACGCCCGCCGACCATGACCTGACCCACATCACCCCGCGCGACCAGGCCGAGAT
>JAGOBT010000394.1 GCA_017999135.1 Burkholderiaceae bacterium | reverse complement strand
GCTGCCACCCCACCGACGTGGCACGGATCTTGGAGTAGAAGGTGCCAGGAGCCCCCCATGAACCCCACCTTGCCGATTGCCTGCCCGTCCGTCCACGCCACCCCGCATGACCCCGCCAAGCGCCTGTGGCTCATTGCCACCGGTGCGGCGGGCGGTGCGGCGGCGCTGGCCACGGCCGTGCCCTTCGTGTCCACCTTCGCGCCCAGTGAGCGCGCCAAGGCCGCTGGCGGCCCGGTCGAGGTGGACTTGTCCGACATCCCGCCCGGCGGCAGCAAGACGGTGGAATGGCGTGGCAAGCCGGTGTGGGTGGTGCGGCGCACGCCGGCCATGCTGGCCGCGCTGCAGGGCCATGACGCGCAACTGGTCGACCCGAAGTCGGCCGTCGATCAGCAGCCTGACGACGCCCGCAATGCTGCACGCGCCATCCGGCCCGAGATCTTCGTGGCCGTGGGCATCTGCACCCACCTGGGCTGCTCACCGAGCGACGCACCGGCCGGCGGGTCCAACCCCAGCCTGCCTGCCGACTGGCCGGGCGGTTTCTTCTGCCCCTGCCATGGGTCGACCTTCGACGGTGCAGGCCGGGTGTACAAGAACAAGCCGGCCCCCACCAACCTGGAGGTGCCGCCGTACCGCTATGCCGGTGACAACCGGTTGCTGATCGGCGCCGACGCGGCCTGAGCGTGGCGTGCGTCTGGCGCGCCGGCTCAAGTCAGCGGTGGACGGCGCGGGTCAGCCGCTCGGCTGCCGGCACGGTGCCGTCGCCGTCGAGCTCCATCGCCACCTGGGCGCAGACGGCGCGGCACAGCGTGGCCACGCGTTCGCTCTGCAGGCGGTAGAAGATCTGCGTCCCCTCGCGCCGCTTGCCCAGCACGCCGGCGCGGTACAGCGTGGACAGGTGCTGCGACATGTTGGGCTGGGTGGTGTCGATCTGGTCGAGCAGCTCGGACACATTGCGCTCGCCGTTGCACACCGCGCTGATGATCTTCAGCCGCACGGGCGTCGACAGCAAGCCGAACAATTCGGCCGCCGATTCGAACACCTGATCGTCATGGGGCATCGTTGTCACAGCCTTTGGTTCCACGCCACGGTCTGCGAATCAGTCTATCAGCACACGCCGATGCTTTTGCCGGCGCCATGGCTTGCCGTGGGTGGTCGCAATGCAGCGCCCTGCGTACCGACACAATGTCGGCATGGACGAACAAGGACTGCAGGCGCTGACCACCACCGTTTTGTGGTGCGCCTTCGTGCTGTCGGCGGTGTTTGGCGCGCTGGCGCAGCGCACGCACTTTTGCACCATGGGTGCCATCGCCGACGTGGTGAACATGGGTGACTGGACCCGCATGCGCATGTGGGTGCTGGCCATCGCCGTGGCGGTGCTGGGCTTCAACGGCATGGTGGGCGCAGGCTGGATCGAGGCGCGCCAGAGCCTGTATGCCGGGCCGCAACTGCTGTGGCTGTCGTCGCTGGTGGGCGGGCTGCTGTTCGGTTTCGGCATGGTGCTCGCGTCGGGGTGCGGCAGCAAGAGCCTGGTGCGCCTGGGCGGCGGCAATCTCAAGGCGCTGGTGGTGCTGCTGGTGCTGGGCGCCGCGGGCTTTGCCACCCTCAAGGGCTTGACGGCCGTGTTGCGCGTGCAGACGGTGGACACGGTGTTGCTGCAACTGCCGCAAGCGCAGGACCTGCCGACGCTGCTGGCCGGCTGGTTGGGCGCGCCGGTGCCGCCTGTGGCCGCCGGCCTGGGGGCGGTGGTCGCCGTCGCGCTGCTGGCCTGGGTGCTGCGCCGGCCGGAGGGCCGCACCGCCGAAGTCTGGCTCGGCGGTGCCGGCATCGGTGCAGTGGTGGTGGGCCTGTGGTGGGTGTCGGGCCGCCTGGGCTTCGTGGCCGAGCACCCGGTGACGCTGGAACCCAGCTTTCTGGCCACCAACTCGCGGCGCATGGAGGCGCTGAGCATGGCCGCGCCGGTGGCCTATGCGCTGGACTGGGTGCTGTACTTCAGTGACAGCGCCAAACTGCTGACCATCGGCATCGTCAGCATGGCCGGCGTGTTGGCAGGGTCGGCAGCGGTGGCGTTGTGGAGCGGCAGTTTCCGGTGGGAAGGCTTCGGCGGTGTGGCCGACCTCGCGCACCACCTGGTCGGTGGCCTGCTGATGGGCGTGGGCGGCGTCACAGCACTGGGGTGCAGCGTGGGCCAGGGCCTGTCGGGCGTCTCGACGCTGGCCCTGGGCAGCCTGCTGGCGCTGGCCGCCATCGTGGCCGGCGGGCTGGCCGCGCTGCGCTACCAAGCATGGCAGCTCGACCGCGGCGGGTGAGCGGCGCGCGGGCCCGCAACCCTGCCGGCGCAGGTCCCTTGGCGACGCTGGCACACTCGCAGGCCCGTTTCACCAACTGAGAGTACCGGATGAAGACTGTTGTGTTGGCTGCAGCCTGGGCCTTGGCCGCGCTGCCGCACCTTGCCCAGGCACAAGATGCCCACCTGGCGCGCAACCTGGCGGCCACCTGCGCCAACTGCCACGGCACCAACGGGCAGGCGCGTGGCGACATGAAACCGTTGGCCGGCATGAACGCGCAGACCATCGTGGCCGCCATGGCCGGCTACAAGAGCGGCGACGTGCCTGCAACGATCATGCACCAGATCGCCAAGGGCTACACCGATGAGCAGATCAAGCTGGTGGCGGCCTACTTCGCCGCGCAGCCGGCCAGGAAGTGAGGTGAGGCAATGACGATGCATCAAGGCAATGCGCTGTTCGCTGGACGCCGGCGCCTGCTGCTGGCTGGCGCCGCGCTGGGCGGCCTGGGACTGGCCGGTTGCGCCACCACGGCCAGCGGCCCGTCCATCGGCCGGGTGGTGGTGGTGGGCGGCGGCTTCGGCGGCACCACCGCCGCACGCTACCTTCGCATGTGGGGCGGCAACATCGACGTGACGCTGGTCGAGCGCAACGCCAGCTTCGTGTCATGCCCGATCTCGAACCTGGTGGTCGGCGGCTTCAAGGGCATGGCCGACATCTCGCGCTCCTACGACGGCCTGACGGCCCTGGGCGTGAAGGTGGTGCAGGGTGACGTGACCGGCATCGACGCCGCCGGCAAGAAGGTGCGGCTGGCCGGCGGCCAGGAGCTGGCCTATGACCGGTTGATCCTGTCGCCCGGCATCGACTTCATGACCGACCAGGTGGGCGGTCTGGCCGCTGCGCTGGACAGCGGCCGCATCCAGCACAGCTGGAAGGCCGGGCCGCAGACCGTGGCCCTGCGCAAGCAGCTCACCGACATGGCCGACGGTGGCGTGTACGCCATCTCCATCCCCAAGGTGCCCTACCGCTGCCCGCCCGGGCCGTATGAACGCGCCTGCATGGTGGCTGCCTACTTCAAGCAGGCCAAGCCACGCAGCAAGGTGCTGGTGCTCGATGCGAACCCCGAGGTGCAAAGCAAGAAGGCGCTGTTCGAGCGTGCCTTCACCCAGCACTACAAGGGCATCCTCGAGTACAGGGCCAACGCCGAGCTGAAGGAAGTGGCTGGCACCGTGGCCAAGCTGGAATTCGAGGACGTGAAGGCCGATGTGCTGAACGTGGTGCCCCCGCAGCGCGCCGCCGATCTGGCCCGCTCGGCCGGGCTGGTGAACGTCAACAACCGATGGGTGGGCGTGAACTGGCTGACGATGGAGTCGGCCGTGGCGCCGGGCATCCATGTGCTGGGCGACGCCACCTTCTCGGCACCGCTGATGCCCAAGTCGGGCCACATGGCCAACCAGCATGCCAAGGTGGCGGCGGCGGCGGTGATCCAGCTGCTCAAGGGCGAGCCGGTGAACGCCACGCCGGTGGTGATGAACACCTGCTACAGCTTCGTCACTGCCACCGATGTGATTCACGTGGCCTCGGTGCACCAATACGACGCGGCCGACAGGATCTTCAAGACCGTACCAGGGTCGGGCGGTGTGTCGGCGGCGGCCAATGCGCTCGAGGGGCGCTACGCGCTGTCCTGGGCCGACAACATCTGGCACGACATGCTGGGCTGAGCCCGGACGCAAGACAGGACCTGCGTCCTGGCTTGCGCCTGGCGAAGCGGCCGAGCTCTGCGAGGCC
>JAGOBT010000393.1 GCA_017999135.1 Burkholderiaceae bacterium | reverse complement strand
GGTCTTGGCCACGGTGTCCAGCCGCAGCACCGGTTGGCCGGCGATGGTCCAGGTCTTGGGGTCCTTCAGCGGCACGTCGGTGGGCGGCGTCAGCCTGGCGGCAGCCGCAGCCACTGCGCCGTAGGTGGTGCGCCGGCCGCTGGCGGCATGGGTGATCACGCCCTTCTCGGCCTGGCACTGCGCGGGGGGCACGCCCCAGCTGTCGGCCGCGGCCTGCACCAGCATCATGCGGGCGGTGGCACCGCCCTTGCGCACGTAGTCGTGCGATTCACGCACGCCGCGGCTGCCGCCGGTGCTGAAGTTGCCCCAGGCGCGCTGGCGCGCCAGGTTCTGGCCGGGTGTGGGGTATTCGGTGGTGACGCGGGCCCAGTCGCACTGCAGCTCCTCGGCCACCAGCTGGGCCAGGCCGGTCAGCGTGCCCTGGCCCATCTCGCTGCGGGCGATGCGGACCACCACGGTCTCGTCGGGCTGGATCAGCACCCAGACATTGATCTCGGGTGTGGCACCCTGGCTCTGCGCCATCGGCACATGGAAGCCCAGCATCAACCCGCCGCCCATGGCGCTGCTGGTGGCCAGGAATCGGCGGCGAGCCGGGGAGCGTGGGGTGGTGGTGGTCGTCATGGCCGCGCCCCTCATGCCTTGCTCACCATCATGATCGCGGCCTGCACCCGGTTGTAGGTGCCGCAGCGGCAGATGTTGGTGATGTTCTCGCGCACCTCGGCCTCGGTGGGGCGGGGCTTGCTCTTGAGCAGCGCGGCGGCGGCCATCAGCATGCCGCTCTGGCAGAAGCCGCATTGCGGCACGTCCAGCGCCACCCAGGCCTTCTGCAGCGGGTGCTGGCCATTGGGCGACAGGCCCTCGATGGTGGTGATCTTCTGCCCCGGCTCGACGCTGGACACCGGCCGCACGCAGCTGCGGGTGGGCACACCGTCGATGTGCACGGTGCAGGCGCCGCACTGGGCGACGCCGCAGCCGTACTTGGTGCCAGTCAGGCCCAGTTGCTCACGCAGCACCCACAGCAGCGGGGTGTCGGGTTCGGCATCGTGCGTGCGCACCTGGCCGTTGACGTTCAGGCTGGACATCCGGGGCTCCTGATCTGGATCAAGACCCCGATGATGCGATGCCGACGCCGGACCGCCCATGCGGGCAGACCAGCAGCCCGCGTGGCGGCGGGGTTACTTGGCCAGCAGGCCCAGCCGCTCGATCAGCTTGCGTTCCTTCACCAGGGTCTCGCGGGCCCAGGCGGCGTAGTCGGCGCTGTTCTTGTACCAGACCGGCTGGTTCAGCTGGTCCAGCACCGCCAGGTGCTGCGGGTCGTCCATGGCCTTCTTGAAGGCATCGTGCAGGGCCTTGACCACCGCCGGGTCCATGCCCTTGGGGCCGACCAGGCCGTAGGGCGAGTTGGACACCACGTTGTAGCCCAGCTCCTTGGCGGTGGGCACGTTGGGGTAGCGCTTCATGCGCTGGTCGCCGAAGCCTACCAGCAGGCGCATCTGGCCGGCGTCGACAAACTTGTCCCAGCCGGTGGCATCGCTGGCGGCCATCACATGGCCGCCCAGCAAGGCCTGCATCAGGTCGGCATTGCCCTTGAACGGGATGTGGTTGAGCTGCACGCCGGTCACGTCGCTCACTTCCTCGATCAGCAGGTGCGGGCTGGTGCCGGTGCCAGTGGAGCCGAAGTCGATCTTGCCCGGCGCCTTGCGCGCGGCCTCGATGTAGTCCTTGAAGGTCTTGTACGGCGAATCGGCGCGCACCACGAAGCCGAAGCTGTAGCCGGTGACGCCGAGGATGAACGTGAAGTCGTTGATCGGGTGCCAGGCGGTCTTCTGCATGTGCGGGATGCGCAGCATGCCCATCGGGTACTGGGCGATGGTGTAGCCATCGGGCTTGCCCTGCAGGCCCAGGTTGCCGGGGCCGTTGGTGCCGCCACCGCCGGGCTGGTTGTTGATGATGATCGGCTGGCCCAGGTGCTTGCTGGCGATCTCGGCCAGGGCACGCAGGTGGCGGTCGGTGCTGCCGCCGGCGGGCCAGGGCACGACCAGGGTGATGGCCCGGCTGGGGAAGGTGTCGGCACGGGCGGGGCCGGCGGCGGGCAGGGTGGCGGCCAGGGCGGCCAGCGTCAGCTGGCGGCGGCGTGAATCGAAGACAGGCATGCGGAGTCCGGAGAAAGGGGAGGGCGCACTCTAAGGGGGTGGGGGCGTGGCTGTCAGTCGCTCCTCGGACAGCGCCGGAGGCGGCCGGTCAGCGGCAAGGCGCCGGGGGCTGCAGCGATGCCGCGGTGGCGCCGCCATCCAGGCTGTGCAGGAAGGCCAGCAGGTCGGCGCGTTCGGTGCCGCGCAGCTGCAGCGGCTTCAGGATCTGTTCGCCATCGGCATGCAGGCGGTCGGGGCTCAGGGTGTCGTAGTGGTCGACCACGTCGGCCAGCGTGGCCTTCTGGCCGTCGTGGAAGTAGGGCGCTGTCTGGGCCACATGGCGCAGGCCCGGCACCTTGAACTCGCCGAAGTTGCGGTGCTGGGCCAGCACATGGCGGGTCTTCAACGCCGGGTCTTCAGTGCCGGCCGCGGGCGCATCGGCCCAGGGCCCCAGCAGGTTGTGCCGGTTGGCCAGCAGCGCGGTGATGCCGCCGTGGCGGCCGGGGTCGACCACGCCGGGCCGGCTGAAGAACAGGGCGCCGATGTCGCCGAATTCGCCGTTCGAGAACAGCGGCCCGGCATGGCAGGTGCTGCAGTTGCCGCGGCCGATGAAGATCCGCAGCCCGCGCTGCGCTGCCAGCGGGTAGCGCGCAGCCGCCACCCGGTCGCCGCGGGCCAGCGCATCACGGAACTGGTCGAAGGCGGTGCGCCGGCTCTGCAGCGTGGCCACATAGGCGCCCAGGGCCTTGGCCAGCGGCACCAGCACCGCCTGCGGGTCGGTGCGGCCCTCGGGCGGCAGCGCGCCGTGCGTGCGGCGCCAGCGGCAGGCCAGTTGGGCATCGCTGCGCAGCAGCCGGGTGATCCGGGCTGGGTCGGCGCCCATCTCCTGCGGATGCAGCAGCGGCTGCAGCGCCTGCGACCACAGGCTGTCGAAGGCGCCATCCCAGCCCCACCAGCGCTGCTGGCCGGCGTTCAGCAGCGTGGGCGTGTGGCGGTCCAGCGGTGTGTCGGCCGCGCCGCCGGGCTGGCTGCGACCCAGCGCCCGCGGCCGGCCATCGGTGAAGCCGCGTTGTGGCACGTGGCAGCTGGCGCAGGCCAGGGTGCCGCCGGCCGACAGCCGCGGCTCGAAGAACAGCGCCCGGCCCAGCGCGACGGCCGCGGGCCGGCCGCTCTGGGCGTTGCCGGGATCGCGCGCCGGCGCAGGTGGCCAGGGGCCGTGCGACAGGATGCGGGCCCGCTCGTCGTCGCTGAAATCCAGCAGCGCTGCAGGCACTGCCGGTGCCGCCAGGCCCAGCAGCGCCGTGGCCAGCCAGCGCCGCAGGCTCATCGCAGATCGATCTCGCGGCTCAGCCGCCGTGCCGGCTGGCCGTTGGCAGCCGGCAGGTCGAACAGCAGGCGCCAACGGCCGGCCATGTGGAACATCAACCCCTCGGCGCGGAAGCGGCCGTCGCCCAGCGCGGTGACGGTGGTGCGGTAGTTCATGCCATGGCGGTGGGCCGGCATGTCGGCATCGACTGCCAGCGTGGCCGGCTGCGGCTGGCCGGCCGCTGGGCAGACGACGATGTCCAGCGCGAACTGCCGGCCCAGCGGCAGCGGCGCCGGGCGCGGCGCAAAGGCCAGTTGCACCCCGTCGGCCTCGGCCAGCAGGCGGTGGGCGGCGCTCAGGCTGTCGCCGCAGGCGGCCTGCACTGCGGCGCCGGCCAGCAGCCCTGCCAGGGCGGTGACGCCGCGGCGCATCACGCCTTGGTGCCCCGCACCGCCTGCACCAGGGCCACGCCGTTGCGCCAGCCGATGGCCTCGGCCACCGGCGCCGGCAGGCTGGCCAGCCAGCCGCGGGAATAGCTGGCGTGGCCGGTGATGTAGTGCCAGCGCTCGGGCGTGAAGGTGTCGGTGCCGATCATGAAGCGGTCGGGGAACTCGGTGAAGGCCTCGCGCCAGCCGGGGTCGACCT
>JAGOBT010000022.1:14100-15338 GCA_017999135.1 Burkholderiaceae bacterium | reverse complement strand
AAAAAAGAACCCCAGTCACAAGGACTGGGGCGGCAAGCCTTGTCGCTGTCATCACGCCAAGGCACCTGCTCAGGGAGGAAAAGCAGGGGGCAGCCGCCTCGCGACGACAGCCCAAATCGATATTAGCAGATTGGCCCTGCGCGCCAAGGCAGGTTTTTCGCGGCAACGGTGCATGTCATGCTGGCGACGCCGGGCCTTCCGTGTCAGTTGAAAATGACACCCACCGACACTGTCACCAGGAGCGTTGACGCCATGGCCCTGCCCCCCCTGCCCGCCTTTCCGGCCAGCCGCCCGCGCCGCCTGCGCCGCGACGCCTTCACCCGCGCCCTGGTGCGTGAGCACCACCTGCATGCCAGCGACCTGATCCTGCCGGTGTTCGTGCACGACGGCCACGACCGCGTGCAGGACGTGCCCAGCATGCCCGGCGTGCAGCGCCTGTCGATCGACCGCCTGATGGGCCTGGCCGAGCAGTGCGTGCAGCTGGGGGTGCCGGTGATCGCGCTGTTCCCGGTGATCGCGCCCGAGCTGAAGACGCCCGACGGCCGCGAGGCCACCAACCCCGATGGCCTGGTGCCGCGCACCGTGCGCGCACTGAAGGACCGCTTCCCGCAGCTGGGCGTGCTGTGCGACGTGGCGCTGGACCCGTTCACCAGCCACGGCCAGGACGGCCTGCTCGACGAGACCGGCTACATCCTCAACGACGCCACCGTGGCGGTGCTGACGAAGCAGGCGCTGGTGCAGGCCGATGCCGGCGTCGACATCGTGGCGCCCAGCGACATGATGGACGGCCGCATCGGCGCCATCCGCGGCGCGCTGGAGGGGGCCGGCCACATCCACACGCGCATCATGGCCTACAGCGCCAAGTACGCCAGCGCCTTCTACGGCCCGTTCCGCGATGCGGTGGGCTCGGCCGCCAACCTGGGCAAGAGCGACAAGAAGGCCTACCAGATGGACCCCGGCAACAGCGACGAGGCGCTGCGCGAAGTGGGCCTGGACATCGCCGAGGGCGCCGACATGGTGATGGTCAAGCCCGGCATGCCGTACCTGGACATCGTGCGCCGGGTGAAGGATGAATTCCGCGTGCCCACCTTCGCCTACCAGGTGAGCGGCGAGTACGCGATGCTGAAGGCCGCCGCTGCCAACGGCTGGCTGGACGGCGACGCGGTGATGATGGAGAGCCTGCTGGCCTTCAAGCGCGCTGGCGCCGATGGCGTGCTGACCTACTTCGCGCTGGATGC
>JAGOBT010000022.1:0-14000 GCA_017999135.1 Burkholderiaceae bacterium | reverse complement strand
AGGCCGCGCAGGATGGCGGTCTCGCGGGCCTCCATCGCCGCGGCCTCTTCGTCGTTTTCATGGTCGAAGCCCTGCGCATGCAGAGCGCCGTGCACCAGCAGGTGGGCGGCGTGGTCGGCCACCGGCAGGCCCAGGTCGGCCGCCTCGCGCTGCAGCACGCCGGCCGACAGCACCAGGTCGGCCACCACCACCGGCGCATGCTGGTAGTCGAAGGTGAGCACGTTGGTGGCGTAGTCCTTGCCGCGAAAGTCGTGGTTCAGTTGCCGGCCTTCGGCGTCGCCCACGAAACGCACCGTGATCTCGGCCGGCGCGTCCAGCGCGGCGCACAGCCAGCGCTGCACACTGTGCCGCGGCAGCAGCGCCCGCAGCGTGGGGTCGGCAAACTGCAGCGACAGCTGCAGGGCGGCGCGGCGGATCATGGCTTCTTCCCCGCACCACCCGCCGCGTCGTAGGCCTCGACGATGCGCGCCACCAGCGGGTGGCGCACCACGTCGGCCGAGCTGAACTGGCTGAAGGCGATGCCGCGCACACCGCGCAGCACGGCCGCCGCGTCGATCAGCCCGCTGGCGCTGCCCTTGGGCAGATCCACCTGGCTGACATCGCCCGTCACCACCGCCCGGCTGCCGAAGCCGATGCGGGTGAGGAACATCTTCATCTGCTCGGGCGTGGTGTTCTGCGCCTCGTCGAGGATGACGAAGGCGTGGTTGAGTGTGCGCCCGCGCATGAAGGCCAGCGGCGCAATCTCCAGCAGGCCCTTCTCGAAGGCGGCCTGCACCCGGTCGAAGCCCATCAGGTCGTACAGCGCGTCGTACAGCGGGCGCAGGTAGGGGTCGACCTTCTGCGACAGGTCGCCGGGCAGGAAGCCCAGCCGCTCGCCGGCCTCCACCGCCGGGCGGGTGAGGATGATGCGCTGCACGCCGCTGCGCTCCAGCGCGTCCACCGCACAGGCCACCGCCAGGTAGGTCTTGCCGGTGCCGGCCGGGCCGATGCCGAAGGTGATGTCGTGGCTGAGGATGTGATGCAGGTACTGCACCTGGTTGGGCGTGCGGCCGCGCAGGTCGCTGCGCCGGGTGTGCAGGCTGATGGCCTCGGCGCCGGGCGGCAGCGGCGGGCCGTCGGCGCCGGGTGCGGCGGTGAGGGCGCTGCGGGCCTCCACCAGTGCCAGCTGCAGCGTCTCGGGTGCGATCGGCCGGGCCGCGCGCTCGTACAGCGCCTGCAGCAGGGCCAGCGCACGCGCGGCCTCGGCCTTGCCGCCTTCGACCCGGAACGCCGACTCGCGCCGGCTGATGCGCACCGCCAGCGCCGCCTCGATGTTGCGCAGGTGCGTGTCGAAGGCGCCGCTCAGGTGGGCCAGGCGGGTGTTGTCGGTGGGCTCGAAGACGTGGCGCAGGATCACGGGGCAGGCGCGCCGCGGGCGCGGGTATGAGGGGCTGGGCCACAGATTCTCCGCCGATCGGCGCAGCGGTGCATCCCGCACAATCGGCCGCCATGCCGCTGCCTGCCCTGCCCGCCCGCCTGCTGCGCCCGCTGGGCCTGGCCTTCTGGCCGCTGCTGCTGGCGCTGCTGCTGGCCGGCGGCCCGGCCTGGGCCGCGCCGGTGCAACTGCTGACCCAGGCCCGCATGCTGCCGCTGGTGCCGGGCCAGGCGGCCGACTGGAACCGCGCCACGCCGGTGCAACTGCCCGACGACTGGGCCACCAGCCGGCCGGCGCAGCAGGGCGTGGTGGCCTACCGCCTGGCGCTGGCCGCGCCGGCTGCCGATGCCGCAGGCAGCACGCTCCACGGCCTGTCGATCGAACGCGCCTGCAGCGTGCTGGCGGTGTGGCTGAATGGCCAGATGATCCACGACGGCGGCCGCTTCGACGAACCGGTGTCGCGCCAATGCCACCGGCCGCAGCTGGTGGCGGTGCCCGCAGCGCTGCTGCAGCCGGACGGCAACGTGCTGGAGCTGCGCATCCGCGGCTACGCGCTGGCCGAGGTCAGCTCGCGCCAGCGCGCGGGCGGGCTGTCGGCGGTGGTCTTCGGCGCCTTCGACACCGTGGCCGCTCACCATGCGCGCCAGCTGCTGTTCGCCATCCGCCTGCCCGAGGTGCTGAGCGGCGCCCTGGTGCTGATGGGCAGCTTCATGTTCGTGATGGGCTGGTTCAACCGGGCGCAGAGCTACCTGGCCTACTTCGGCGCGCTGATGGTGGGCTGGTCGCTGCTGCTGGCGCGGCTGTGGGCCAGCGACCTGCCGGTGTCCAACGGCACGGCCGAGCTGGTGCTGGCATCGCTGATGGCCTTCATCACGCTGGCCACGGTGCAGTTCCTGATGCGCTACGCCGGCCACCGCCTGCGCTGGCTGGACCTGGCCCTGCCCGCCCAGTGCCTGCTGATGCCCGCCACGCTGCTGGCGCTGGGGCCGCAGCGGCTGCAGATGGCATCCAGCCTGTGGTACGCCGCCCTGTCGGCCCAGGCCGTGGCAGCGGCGGTGTTCTACCTGCTGCAGGCCCGGCGCCAGCGCAGCCGCCTGGTGTGGCCGATGGCGGCGCTGCTGGGCGTGGTGGCGGTGTCGCTGCTGGTGGAGCTGATCGCGCTGGGCTGGCGGCTGGACAGCCGGGTGGTGCACGTGGCGCAGCTGCTGCCGGCGCTGGGCTTCCTGGCGCTGGGCCTGCGCCTGGTGCAACAGTACGGCCGCGCCTTCCAGACGGCCGAGCAGAACCGTGCCGAGCTGGAGGTGCGCATCCGCGAGGCCACCGCGCAGATCGAGCGCAACTTCGCCCAGCTGTCGGAGCTGAAGGTCGAGCAGGTGACCGACCGTGAGCGCAAGCGCATCGCAGCCGACCTGCACGACGACCTGGGCGCCAAGCTGCTGACCATCGTGCACACCAGCGATGACCAGCGCATCAGCACGCTGGCGCGCGAGGCACTGGAAGAGATGCGGCTGAGCGTGCGCGGCCTCACCGGCAAGCCGGTGAAGCTGATCGACGCACTGGGCGACTGGCGCGCCGAGGTGGTGATGCGGCTGCAACAGTCAGGCGTGCAGGGCGAATGGAGTGCGCCGTCGGACGACGAGGTGCCGCAGACCCTGTCGTCACGCGCCTATGTGCAGACCACCCGCATCCTGCGCGAGGCGGTCAGCAACATCATCAAGCACAGCGGTGCGTCGCAATGCACCGTGCGCTGCACCATCGACAACGGCGACTTCCAGCTGGTGGTGCAGGACAACGGCAAGGGCATTCCCACCGAGCTGGACGGCCGGCTGGACAAGGGCCACGGCATGGCCAGCATGAAGGGCCGCGCCAAGCAGTTGCAGGGCCAGTGCCTGGTGGAATCAGGCCCAGGCTATGGAACCGTGATACGCCTCACGTTGCCGCTCGAGCAGCACACCACGGCGCGTTAGGCCACTGCTAGCATCGATCGGGTGCGGCTTGTGTGCCGCGATGAACTGGCGTGCCATGAACAACATCCTGCTGCTCGAAGACCTGCCCGAGATCCGCGCCTGGCTCAAGAGCCTGGTGCTGCAGGTCTTTCCGCATGCGCGCATCACCGAATGCTCGCGGGTGCAGGACGCGCTGCTGCAGGTGCAGAGCCTGCGCTTCGACCTGGCGCTGTGCGACCTGGGCCTGCCCGACGGCAGCGGCACCGACGTGGTGGCCAAGCTGCGCGACGTGCAGCCCGAGGCGCAGTGCGTGGTGGTCACCATCCACGACGACGACGAGCACCTGTTTCCGGCGCTGCAGGCCGGCGCCTATGGCTACATCCTGAAGGAGCAGTCGCGCGAGCTGATCACCGAGCAGCTGCAGCGCATCAGCCAGGGTGAGCCGCCGCTGTCGCCGTCGATCGCCCGCAAGGTGATCAAGTACTTCGCCAGCCAGAACCTGCCGCAGACCAACGCCATGCCGACGGTGTCGCTCACCGAGCGCGAAAGCGAAGTGCTGCTGCGCGTGGCCAAGGGCTTCACCCTGCCCGAGATCGGCGTGCAGCTGGGCCTGAGCCGCCACACCATCGCCGACTACGTCAAGCAGATCTACCGCAAGCTCAACGTGAGCTCGCGCGCCGAAGCCGCGCTGGAAGCGCAGCGCCTGGGGCTGTTCAGACGCTAAGCCACAATCGTCCGGATGATCGGACGACTGACTGGCCAGCTGGCGGAGAAGACTCCGCCCCAGGTGCTCATCGATGTGAACGGCGTCGGCTACGAGGTCGACGTGCCGATGAGCAGCTTCTACAACCTGCCCGCGCTGGGTGAGCGGGTGACGCTGCTGACGCACTTCGTGGTGCGCGAGGACGCGCAGCTGCTCTATGGCTTCCTCACCAGTGCCGAGCGGGCCGCATTCCGGCTGCTGATCCGCATCAGCGGCATCGGCCCGAAGATGGCGCTGGCCCTGCTCTCAGGCCTGAGCGTGGCTGAGCTGTCACAGGCGGTGGCGCAACAGCAGGCCGGCCGCCTGGTCAAGGTGCCGGGCATCGGCAAGAAAACCGCCGAGCGGCTGCTGCTGGAACTGAAAGGCAAGCTGGCGCCGGACATCGGCGCGCCGGGCGCAGCCATCGCCAGCGATGCCCAGGCCGACATCGTGCAGGCCCTGATCGCCCTGGGCTACGGCGAGAAGGATGCCGCCGCGGCCCTGCGCAAGCTGCCGCCGGACGTCGGCGTCAGCGAGGGCATCAAACTGGCGATGAAGTCCCTGACCTGAGCGCGCCAGCGCGGCCGGTTCGGTGGACAATCACTGGATGGGCATCCAGACCGACGACTTTGCCGCCCCACCCGGGCCCACCGGTCCCCGCGTGGTCAGCGCGGCACGCCAGTCGCCACAGGAAGAAGCGCTGGAGCGCGCGCTGCGCCCCAAGCTGCTGGCCGACTACATCGGTCAGGCCAAGGCACGTGAGCAGCTGGAGATCTTCATCGGCGCGGCCAAGAAGCGCGAAGAGGCACTCGACCATGTGCTGCTGTTCGGCCCGCCGGGGCTGGGCAAGACCACGCTCAGCCACATCATCGCCGCTGAACTGGGCGTGAACCTGCGCCAGACCAGCGGCCCGGTGCTCGAGAAACCGAAGGACCTGGCCGCGCTGCTGACCAATCTCGAGAAGAACGACGTGCTGTTCATCGACGAGATCCACCGCCTGTCCCCGGTGGTCGAGGAGATCCTGTACCCCGCGCTGGAGGACTACCAGATCGACATCATGATTGGCGAGGGCCCGGCGGCGCGCAGCATCAAGCTGGACCTGCAGCCCTTCACGCTGGTGGGCGCCACCACCCGCGCCGGCATGTTGACCAACCCGCTGCGCGACCGCTTCGGCATCGTGGCGCGGCTGGAGTTCTACACCCCGGCCGAGCTGGGCACCATCGTGCACCGATCGGCCGGGTTGCTGAACGTGCCGATCCAGGCCGAAGGCGCGTTCGAGATCGCCCGCCGCAGCCGTGGCACGCCACGCATCGCCAACCGGCTGCTGCGCCGGGTGCGTGATTACGCCGAGGTCAAGGGCGACGGCGTGATCACCCGCCGCATCGCCGACCTGGCGCTGCAGATGCTGGACGTCGATCCCGAAGGCTTTGACCTGATGGACCGCAAGCTGCTGGAAGCCGTGGTGCACCGCTTCGACGGCGGGCCGGTGGGGCTGGACAACGTGGCCGCCGCCATCGGCGAAGAAGCCGGCACCATCGAAGACGTGATCGAGCCCTACCTGATCATGCAGGGCTTTCTGCAGCGCACGCCGCGCGGGCGCATCGCCACGCTGGCGGCCTACCGGCACCTGGGCGTGGCGCCACCCCAGGCGGCGGGGGGGCTGTTCGGGGATTGAGGCGTCGGCCGGCTACTGCCAGCACTTCACCGCGCTCAGGCTGGCGTCGTTGCTCACCATCTGCTCACCCAGCTGGTTGTACAGGAAGCTGGCGCAGGCATCGCCCACCTGCGTGCCGCGGGGCGCGGCCTTGACGGTGAAGCCATCCAGCGTCTGGGCGGTGATCGACAAGTCGTAGTAGCCGCCGCTGGTGACCAGCGGATAGAGGCCGGTGGCGCCCAGCGTGGCGCCCACGTAGGTGCCGCGCTCGGTGTAGAAGCGCTCCATCTTCTGCGACAGCTCGACCAGCGACTGCTTGGCATCGGTGCGGCGGCTCTTGGCCACCTGCGCCTGGTAGCTGGGGTAGGCCAGGGCCGACAACAGGCCGACCACGACCACGGCAATCATCACCTCCACCAGGGTGAAGCCGCGGTGGCTGCGGCGTGCGGGCAGGCGTGTCATGGTCACTCGTCGATGTGGATCAGCACGATGCGGCGGGCTGGCGCGGGGGCGCTGGCCGACGCGGGGGGCACCTGCACGGCAGGGTCGAACGCGATGCGCACGGCCTGGCCGGCGCGCAGGCCGCTCGGGCCCCGCACCTGGCCGCCACGGCCCAGCACGCGCAGCGCGGTGGCATGCAGCGGCACTGCCTGGCCACGCACGGTCACCGTGCCGGCACGCAGGTCCACGGCCTCGAGGCGCACCGCCACCAGATCGAGCGTGCCGGCGGGCGGGCCAGCCACCGGTGCGTCCAGCACCAGCCGCCGGCCCTGTTCGGCCGTGCCACCGGGGCCGGCCACCGCCGCGGCGCCAGCCGGGCCAGCCAGCGCCGCCAGCAGGCCCGCCAGCACCACCAGAGCCAGAGGGGATGGGGTCGTCATTGCAGTTGCTCCCAGGAAGCCCGGCGCGATGGCACGCGGCCGCAAGAGCCGCCCACCCGCACGATGGTGCCTTCCGATGTGTTGATCAGCTTGAACTCGGCGCAGGGCACGGCCGGGCTGCCCGGTGGTGACGGCGGCTTGCGCACGATGGTGGCGGCAGCCGGCACGGCACCCACCTTCACGCCCGATGGCACGCTGCCTTCCAGGTAGTCGACGTTGTTGACGATGCCGTCGTCGTCCACGTCCAGCGCTGCGGCACGGTTGCCGGTGAACACGTCCACCTCCATGATCCACCCGTCGCCGCCGTAGGAGCAGGCCGCCGTGCTGGGGATCAGCGTGGAGATGACCAGGCGCCCGTTGCGCACCGTGGCCTCGGCCACCACCCGCTCGCCACTGGTGGGCAGCGACAGGCGCCAGCCCTTCTTGCCGGCGAGATAGTCGGTGCGGCTGATCACGTTGTCCCCCACCAGCAGGGCGTCGCTCGGCAGGCCCACCGCGTGGGTGCTCAGCCGGTAGAGCTTGCCGCTGGCGGCGGTGGATGTCTTCACCACACTCTGGACCTGCAGGTCGGCCAGGGTCACCTCGCTGTCGTTGTCCCAGATGCCGTACATCGCCTGCGTGCTGCCTGCGCCGTTGTCGGTGACGTCCACGTAGCGGCCGCTGCCCACCGTCACCATGTAGCCGCCCTGGGGGAACCGGGTGACGTCGGGCCGGGCCGTGATGGCCTGGCCACTGGCCGCGGTGAACAGCGCCTTGGGTGCGGCCGACGTGCCATACGCCACCTTCCAGCCCGCGGGGCTGGCATCGCTGATGTCGAACTTCCACAGGTTGCCGGCGAGGTCTCCGGCGTAGACGGTGTCGGCCACGCCGTTGTCGCTGGTGGAGATCACCGTCACTGCCGACAGGCCATTGGGCGACGCACCGCTGCCGGCCTTGGTGTCGATGCGGCTGATGGCGCCGGTCTCCAGGTCGACCAGCAGCAGCACGGCACGGCCGTTGGCGCTGTTGTAGCCATTGCCGACGATGGCGCGCCAGCGCCCGTCACGCATCTTGGCCAGGATCGGGCGGCCGAAGATGTGGCCCACGTCGGCATCGCTGTCGCCGATCTCCCAGCGCACCACCTGGCTGGCCTGCGCCTCGGTGAAGTTCGACGGGTTGGTGATGTCCAGCGCGTACAGCCCCGGTGCGCCGGCATTCATGCCCGACACCAGCATCGTGCGCCAGCCGCCGCCCACATGCACGTCGCCCACCGACGGCGAGCCGTCCACGGTGAACAGGTGCACATAGGGGTTGGTGGTCAGCGACGACAGCTTGTTGCGCACGGCCCATGGCACATAGGCGAACATCTCGGCGCCGGTGCCGGCATTGAACGCATGCAGCATGCCGTCGTTGGCGCCGACGTAGATCATCGGTGTCTGGCTGGCGCGGCCGGCGGCGTAGGTGGAGTAGCGGCTGGGCTCCATCGTGTCGCGGTATTCACCGGTGGGGCCGCCCACATAGACCGGCGCCGAATTGACGATGTCACCCAGCACCGACACCGCACGGTTGCGGAACACCGGTGCGGCGCAGCTGGGGCAGTTGCGGTCTTCGCGGGCGGTGTTGCCGCGCAGGAACTCCAGCCGCTGCGCACCGAAGTTGTCGACCGTGCCGCTGCCGTTCTTGTTCAGCGCGGTCACCAGGCCGATGTCGATCTCGCCGGCCGCCGGCGACGCCGGGTTGGCCGGCCAACGGAACGGCACGCCCCGGCTGCCCAGCGCCGCCGACGGCTTGTAGGTGAGGATCTGGCGGCCGGTGCTCCAGTGCTGCTGGTTCAGCTTCTGGGCGGCGTCCCAGTCGGCGGTGCTGCCGGGCTCGCCGGTGGCGCCCACCGGGTAGGCCAGCAGCTGGCCCGCCCAGTCGGCACTGCTGAAGCGGCCCTGGAACACCTTGGTGCCGTTGCTCAGCGAACCCGAGTTCAGCGACACCGACGAGGCCGCCGCGGTGCGCGAGATGATGTCGATGCTGATGCGGCGGAAGGCGTCGGTCAGCGCCGCCTCGTCGCTGGCCAGGTAGGCATTGCTGGTGCCGCCCAGCTGGGCCATGCGGTTGAGGGTGGCCACCGAACTGGCATTGGCCACCGAATCGCCCAGCCCGATCACGTAGCTCTGCACGTCGTAGTTGGTGCTCGAGTAGGTGGTGTTGCGCAGCGCGGTCACGCGGTCGAACACATGGGTGGCGGCGGTGCCGAAGGTCCAGGTGCCGGTGATCGGGTTGAAGGTGTTGGCCATCTCGGCCAGGGTGTACATGCTGCCGTTGGTCTTGCCGGTGGGGTTGCCATCGGTGGCCAGCAGCACGAAGTTCTTCTGGCAGCTCTGGGTGATGGGCGACGGCTTGCCGCTGATGCTGTTGGCGAAGTAGTCGCGTGCGGTGCCCAGCGCGCCGGCCAGCGGCGTGAACACGGCCGCGTTCTTCAGCTCGGTGGTGGCGTTGTTGTTGGTCTCGGTGGCCAGCAGGTTCATCAGCGCCGTGTGGTGGGCGGCCGAGTCGGCCGCCACCGGCTCGTTGATCACGCCGGCGCCGGTGATGTCACCGTAGTAGCCCCAGGCCCGCTTCAGCCAGAACATGCGGCCGTTCGGCGGCGTGCCCGGCAGGAAGCCGGCGTCGGTCGGCGTGAAGCCCCAGGTGCCCAGGCCACCCGAGAAGTTGGTGGTGGCCCAGCCGTTCCCCGTGCCGTGGTTGTTGTAGACCCGGTAGCTGGTGCCGCCGGTGATGCCGATGCCGTACAGCTGGTTGCCGTAGTTGCCGGTGTACAGCACGTCGTTGATGGCCGGGTCATCACCGCTGTGCCGGTAGGTGATGAAGTTGAAGCCGTTGTCGGGCTGCGGGTTGGCCACGCAGCGCAGGCCGGCGTTGCTCAGCGAAATGCCAGCCACGCAGTCGTTGGTGAAGACCACCTCGGCGTCGCCGCCGAAGTAGTACGCATAGGTGGTGTACACGCCGGAGCTGCTCAACGCGAAGCTGGACAACCCCCACTGGAAGGCATTGCGGTACGACGTGATGGTGTTGCGCAGCACCGTGCGCGCGATGTTGCCGCGGGTGGTGGGGTCGCTGCCGGCGATCAGCTTGCCGGCCATGGTGCCGTCCATCGACTGCGAGTTGTCGTAGACCACCAGCACGTTGGGCTTGACCGTGGTGCCCAGGAACAGGGGCGACTGGGCGAAGTTCAGCGCCTGGGCCAGCACCTGGGGTGACAGCAGCAGCGCAGCAGCGCCGGTGGCGGCAACCAGGGCGCCGTGCAGCGCCATCTTGGACATGGCTTGTCTCATTGCTTGACGTACACCGCTTGAAGCATCACGACCGTGGAGGCCCGGATTCCGGACGCCCGCACCGTGATGCGGTAGGCCCGGGCGCGTGGGGTGGGTGTGGACCCACCACCGATGGCCGCGCTCTCGCCCGGCATGGGCGGCAGCACGGGCAGGTTCTCGACGAAGTAGCGTGGCTGGGCTGCCAGCGCCACGTTGTCAGGCCCCAGCAGCGCCGGCGCGCCGGTGCGGCTGCCGTAGGCGCGTGTCGCGTTCCAGTCGATGGACTGCCACAGCGGCGCCGAGACCGGGTTGTTGGTGGTGTCCGACGGCGGGATGCACAGGCCGTTGGCGCAGCCCTCGGCAAAGCCGCTGGCGGGCGTGACATTGAGCTCGATGTCGATCTCGGCATCGCGGATGGCCGACTCGGCGGCCTGCAGCGCCACCTGCCGGTCGCGCTCATTGCCGACCATGCGCTCCTGGATGATGCTGCTGTTCATCGAGCCCAGGGCCAGCATGGCCAGCGCCACCATCATCAGCAGGATGACGATGAGCGAGAAACCACGCGCCGGGCGCGGAGGTGTCGGGCGCTTCACGGGCAGCAAGGGCAGGCGGTTCATGGCACGGTGTTCCGCAGCGAGACCAGGGTGGAGACCACCGTGCGCAGCTTCTTGTCGGTCGGCGTGATGGTCGCGCCCGCGAACACATAGGGCTGCGCGGCCGTGGACGGGCCGTCACCCGCGCCCACCAGCACCATCTCGATGCGGGCGCTGACCACCTGCGCCCAGTTGGTCACCTGCCCGGCATGGAAGAAGCGGTTGGCCGACAGGTTGCCGGCGCCATCCAGGCCGTCGTTGTCGACACCGTAGGTCACGGCCATGCGCTCGACACCGGTCACCAGCTCGCTGGTCTGCGTCTCGCCGTCGTAGGCGGGGCTGACATGCAGCCACAGCGCGGTCTCGCCGGTGCGGCGGGCACTGGCGGCCAGGTAGTACACGCGTGTCTGCATGCGCCAGACGCGCGCATCGTTCGAGTACAGGCGCGCCAGGTTGCTGGTGGACACGCCGGGCACCACGCCGGCGGCGCCGGTCACATGCTGGATCGTGCCGGCGGCACCGGCCCCGGCATTGGTGACCTGCAGCATCGACGCACCGGCGCAGTCGGCCACCATCACCAGGTCGCCCAGCGCGAAGTTGGCGGTGGGCGTGATCGACAGCGCCGACGCGCGGGTGGGCATCTCGGCCACCAGCGCCCAGGCCACGCCGGTCGGGCGGCGCACCAGCAGGATGTCGCCCGCCGCGTCGGCGCCCAGGCCGTTGACCGGTGCGGCCAGCGCCGGTGTCCAGCCACCACCGCCGTTGCGCGCGCCCCAGATCGGCTCGCCGAAGTTGTAGAGCAGGGCGGTCGGCGTCACCAGCGTGTTGTCGACCTGGCCGATGGCCAGCGGCGCCGCGCTGTTGCCGGTGGTGACCACCGGCATGCAGCCGCGGAAACCCGACATGCGCAGGTCATTGGCCATGGTGTCCATCGCGAAGCGGCCGTTTTCCTGCAGACGCGAGCCCGACTCCTGCGCCACGAAGGTGTTGCGGCTGCCCATGTACATCAGGCTCATCACCGCCACCAGGAACAGGCCGATGGCCAGGCCGACCATCAGCTCGACCAGGGTCATGCCCCGGACTGCGGGCCGCCACGGCGCCAGCCGCCGGGTCGCCGTCATGGCCGCACCCCCAGCACCAGGCGCGACGCCACGCCGCGCTCCGACCAGAACACCTTGACGGCCAGCATGGTGCCGGCGCCATCGCAGGCGCTGGACCCGGTCGAGCCGTCATCGGGCGTGGCATCCAGGCACACCACGCCGCTGCCGCCGGGCAGTTCGTTGGCCAGCGTGGCATTCCACTGGCCATGGTCGAGCAGCGCCATGCGCACCGGCGTGCAGTTGGCCGCCGTGCCGCAATCGGTGATCGTCTGCGGGGCACCCAGCGCGTTGTAGGCGCCGGCCACGGCCCCGGCGCGGTTGGCGCGCATGCGGTCGGCCATTTCATAGGCCAGGTTGCCGGCCTTGCTGCGCCACATCGAACTGCTGGACGCCGACAGACCCTTGATCTGCAGCGCCGCATAGCCCAGCGCACCCATGGACAGCACCAGGATGGCGATCATCGCCTCCATCAGCGCAATGCCGCGCCGCCGCGGGCGGCGGCCGGTGTGCAGGCCGGTGGCGCGCGCTGTCATGGCGTGCAGGTGTTGATGGCGACCACGTCGGTGGCGCCACTCGGCGTCACGGTGACGGTGTAGCCGCGCGTGCCGCCGCCGGCCCGGCACAGGGTGTAGACCTGGGCAGCCGTGCCGACCAGCGCGCCGGTGGCGCGGAACGCCACCTGCGGCGCGCCGCCCAGCTTGATCTTCTCCAGCGTGACGGCGTTCTTGCGCACCCGCGTCTCGGCGCTGGCCACCGCGCCGTTGCCGTCGTCGTCGACCGCAATCTCCCACCCGCCGGCAAACTCGTTGCCCGTGGGCCCGCTGCCCAGCGCCTGCAGCGCCACCATGCGGCCACGCTTGGCGGCCTCGGTGCGCGCCAGCGCCACCGCGGCGGCAAAGTTCGACTTGGTGGCCGCCAGCTGGTTGTGGGCGGTGAATTCCTGCATCGACGGCACGGCCACCGCCAGCAGCACCACCAGCACCGCCAGGGTGATCATCAATTCGACCAGGGTGAAGCCCAGACGGCGCAGGGCGGGCAGGGGGCGAAGCGGTGGCAGTGTGTGCATGGGGGACCTCGACAACGTTGTTATCGGCAGCCCACCGCGCCAACCCAAGGGTGCCGGTCGGTAACGGATTGCGTCAAATGTGCGGACTTGCACGCACCGGGCGCGCGGCCGGGCTCAAGTTGCGGCGCCGCGCGCCGTGGGCCACGGCGGGCGCACCCGGCGCAGGCCGGCGGCTGGCCGGATCAGGCCGGATCAGATCGGATCAGACCGAGGCGTCGTCGGCCGCCACGCCGTCGAGGTGGGCGATGTCGTTCCAGCCCACCAGCGCCAGGCCCTGCGGCGTGTGCAGCAGGCGGTTGATGCCGGCGTTGCCCAGCGGCCAGCTGCGCGGCCGGTCCAGCGCCACGTGGGTGGCGGCGCGGTACAGCATGTCGAGCACGCCGCCGTGGCAGACCAGCGCCACGCAGCGGCCGGCAAAGGCCGCCGCCACGCGGTCGACCGTGGCCAGGCAACGGGCCTGCAGCTGCAGCAGGCTCTCGCCGCCCGCCGGCGTGAAGGTGGGCTCACGCTCGCGCAGGCCACGCGCCTGCGCCGGCCAGCGGGCTTCGATCTCGGCGTGGGTCAGGCCTTCCAGGCTGCCGAAGCAGCGCTCGCGCAGGCCGGGCTCGGCCACCAGCGGCAGGCCCAGCGGGCCCGCCAGCGCGGCTGCGGTCTGCCAGGCGCGCTGCAGATCGCTGGACACCACTGCGGCCAGGACCTCGCCCGCCAGCGCGCCAGCCAGCGCAGCGGCCTGGGCACGGCCCAGGGCGTTCAGCGCAATGTCGTGGTGGCCCTGCAGCCGGCCCAACGCATTCCAGGCCGTCTCGCCGTGGCGGATGACGACCAGGCGTGTCGTCTCGATCAAGGCGTGCGCAGCCGGCGGTTCAGGGTGTAGGTGCCCGACAGCGTGGCCGCACCCAGCACATGGCCGGCCAGCGCCTCGCGCACCTGGGCGCCGGTGAAGTCGCCGTCGACGGCCAGGCGGGGCACGTCGACCGCGTACAGCGCAAACAGGTAGTGGTGCACCAGCGAATCATTGAACGGCGGAAACGGGCCGTCGTACCCGAAGTAGCGGCCGGCCAGTGCCGCGTCACCGGCAAACCAGCTGGTGTAGTCGTTCAGGCCCTGCCGCGCCGGCCCGTCCGTGGCCGGGCCGGGCTTGCCCCGCGCGGCAAAGCCGCGGCTCCACTGGCCTTCCTCAAAACCGGTCACGCTGGGCGGCAGGTCCACCAGCAGCCAGTGGAAGAAATCCACCCGGGGCAGATCGACCGGCACCTCGCGGTCGGGCTGGTTCACGTCGTCGGCACGGCTGGGCACGTCGAAATCGTGGCACACCAGCAC
>JAGOBT010000392.1 GCA_017999135.1 Burkholderiaceae bacterium | reverse complement strand
ACCGGCACCGAGCGCCTGCTGTGGGACGGCACCATGCCGCCCTTCCCCGGGCTGGGCTACCCGCTGGTGCCGGGCTACGAGACGGTGGGCCAGGTGGTGCGCGCCGGGCCGGCGGCCGCCGCGGCCGCCGCGGCCTCCGCGACCGGTGGCGTGCAGGTCGGCAGCCATGTGTTCATCCCCGGCTCGTACAGCTTCCAGGGGGTGCGCAACATCTTTGGCGGCGCCGGCGCGCGGCTGATCGTGCCGCATGACCGGGTGGTGCCGGTGGCGGCCGACCTGGGCCCCAAGGCGGTGCTGCTGGCGCTGGCCGCCACCTGCTACCACGCGATTGCCATCGGCGGGCAGCGCCAGCCGGTGGCGCAGTCCGGCGGGCTGTGCCCGCCGCTGATCGCCCCGGGCCTGATCGTCGGCCATGGCGTGATGGGCCGGCTGCTGGCCCGCATCACGCTGGCACTGGGCCTGCCCGCGCCCACGGTGTGGGAGACGCAGCCGGCGCGCCGCAGCGGCGCCACCGGTTACGCCGTGGTGGCGCCCGAGGACGATGCGCGCAAGGACTACGCCGCCGTCTACGACGTCAGCGGCGACGCCAGCCTGCTCAACGGCCTGATCGGCCGCCTGGCCCCGGGCGGCGAGGTGGTGCTGGCCGGCTTCTACAAGACCGACCTGGGCTTTGCCTTTGCGCCGGCATTCATGCGCGAGGCCAGCATCCGCATTGCCGCGCAGTGGAAGAAGCACGACCTGCTCGCGGTGACGGCGCTGGTCGAGCGCGGCGCGCTGTCGCTCGACGGCCTGATCACCCACACCCTGAACCCTGGCCGTGCCCGCGAGGCCTATGAAGTCGCCTTTGGCGACCCGCAGTGCCTGAAGATGATGCTGGACTGGACCGCATGACGATGGGCCAGCGCGTGCTGATGCTGGGCGCCACCGGCACCATCGGCCAGGCCACCGTGCGGGCGCTGCGCCGGCAGGGGCATGACGTGGTGTGCGTCGTGCGGCCGCAGGCCGGGCCAGGCGGCCGACTGGCGCGCGACGACATCGCCCGGCTGCTGCCCGGCGCCACGCTGCGGTTCGGCCATGTGACCGACCCCACGTCGCTGGCACGCGACGGCTTCTGCGGCGAGCGCTTCGACGCGCTGGTGTCGTGCCTGGCCTCGCGCACCGGCGCGCCGAAGGACGCGTGGGCCATCGACCACCAGGCGCACCTGCATGCGCTGGCCGCCGCGCGCCAGGCCGGCGTGCGCCAGATGGTGCTGCTGTCGGCCATCTGCGTGCAGAAGCCGCTGCTCGCCTTCCAGCAGGCCAAGCTGGCCTTCGAGCGGGCGCTGGTCGATTCAGGGCTCACCTGGTCCATCGTGCGGCCCACGGCGTTCTTCAAGTCACTGGCCGGCCAGGTCGCCCGGGTGCAGCAGGGCAAGCCCTTCCTGCTGTTCGGCGACGGCGCGCTGACGGCCTGCAAGCCCATCAGCGACGACGACCTGGGCGACTACATCGCCGGCTGCCTGACCGACCCGACCCGCCACAACCGCGTGCTGCCCATCGGCGGGCCGGGTGAGGCCATCACGCCGCGCCAGCAGGGTGAGCTGCTGTTTGCCGCGGCCGGCATGGCGCCCAGGTTCAAGCAGGTGCCGGTGGCGCTGATGGACGCCATGATCGCCGTGCTGGGCACGGCCGGCCGGCTGGTGCCGGCCCTGGCCGCCAAGGCCGAGCTGGCCCGCATCGGCCGCTACTACGCCACAGAGTCCATGCTGGTGTGGGACGCGGCCGCCGGCCGCTACAGTGCCGATGACACGCCATCGACGGGCAGCCAGACGCTGGGCGATTTCTATGCGGACCTGCTGTCCGGGCGCACGACGATGGAACGCGGCGACCACGCCGTGTTCTGACACCGGCTGGCCGCCCGGCAGCCCGCAGGGCCGGCCCGCCACACCTGCATGCCCGCCCGTGCCACCCGGCACGGCGGCCGTTCCACCGACCACCTGACACCAACGGACACCCGCCATGCCTGCCTGGGCCCTGATCGTCCCGCTCGGTGCCGCCGGCCTGCTGGCCGCCAGCCTGGGCCTGACCGTGGGGCCGGCCCTGGCCGGGGCCTGTGCGCTGGCGCTGATCGGCGCGGTGGTGGCGGCGGTGCACCATGCCGAGGTGGTGGCCCACCGGGTGGGCGAACCCTTCGGCACGCTGGTGCTGGCGGTGGCCATCACGGTGATCGAGGTGGCGCTGATCGTGTCGATGATGCTGGCCGGCGGCCCGGGCACGGCCACGCTGCCGCGCGACACCATCTACGCAGCGGTGATGATCATCTGCACCGGCGTGGTGGGCATTTGCCTGCTGGCAGGCGGCATCAGCCACCATGAGCAGACCTTCCGGCTGGAGGGCACCAACTCGGCGCTGTCGGCGCTGGTGGCGCTGGCGGGGCTGTCGCTGGTGTTGCCCACCTTCACCACCAGTTCGCCAGAAGGCACCTACACCCTGTCGCAGCTGGTGTTCGTGGCGGCCTCGTCGCTGGCGCTGTGGGCGATCTTCGTCTTCGTGCAGACGGTGCGGCACCGCGACTACTTCCTGCCGCCGCGGAACGCGGCTGACGAGGACGTGCATGCCGCCCCGCCCACCCTGGCCCAGGCGGCGGCCAGTTTCGGGCTGCTGCTGGTGGCGCTGGTCTCGGTGGTGGGTCTGGCCAAGCAACTGTCGCCCATGATCGAGGCTGCCCTGTCGGCAGCGGGGGCCCCGAGGGCGGTGCTCGGCATCGCCATCGCCATGCTGGTGCTGCTGCCCGAGACCTGGGCCGCCATGCGCGCCGCCCTGGCCGACCGGCTGCAGACCAGCATGAACCTGGCCCTGGGCTCGGCCCTGGCCAGCATCGGCCTGACCATCCCCGCGGTGGTGGTGACGGCCACCGTGCTCGACCTGCCCCTGGTGCTGGGCCTGCCGCCGAAGGACCTGGTGCTGCTGGCGCTGGCCTTTCTGGTGGGCGCCATCACCCTGGGCACCGGCCGCACGAACGTGATGCAGGGGGCGGTGCACCTGGTGCTGTTTGCGGCGTTCCTGTTCCTGTCGCTGGTGCCTTGACTGGGCTTCGGGCTCGTGTCGGTGGTTGGATTTTCAGCCTGTACGCCTTGCTGAGGCTTCGCCGGTGCGGTGCAGCGCGCCGGGTCTCGCCCCGGCAGGCGACCAACTTTCTGTCGCGCCAGAAAGTTGGACCAAGAGGCGCTCTCCAAACTGCGCGTTGAGGCCGGCGCGCCTTTGGCGGGCCAGGCGCTTCGACTCGCCTGTCCGGCTCGAACACAGCCGCCCCTGACGACCGCAGTCGCTTCAGCGGAGGTTCCGCTCAGCAGGTTGCTGGGCAGCACCGATCCCCGCATGCCGCGATCGCGCCTGGCCGCGGTCTGCGCGACACAGCCCTGATCGGGGTGGCACGGCCGTGGAATGTGCCGCGCTGCTTCCGGCCATCTCTGTTCGAGCCGGACAGGCGAGGCGCCCGCCTCGATGCCAGACAGGCGCTGGGCTCGTGTCGGAAAGCTTGGAGAGGGCCTTTTGATCCAATCTTTTGGCCCCAACAAAAGATTGGCCGGCTGCCGGGCCGGGACCCGGCGGGCTGCACCGAAACGGCGAAGCTCCAGCAAGGCGAATCGACCAAAAACAATCGACCGCTGCGAGCCCGCCCCGGACACCCTAACCCAGCACCTGCACATCCTCCATCGCCCGCGCTGACGGCCCATCCCCCGGCTCCAGCAGATCGGCCAGCCAATCGGGTTGCGCGTCCAGCGCCAGCGGGTCCTGCGGCAGCAGGCGCGCCCGCAGCGTCCACTGCGCCAGGCGCATGCGGCGGGCGCAGCCCATGCGGCCAGCCTCCCAGGCCATCGCCGTGGCGGTGGTCGCGTGGTACAGCGCCGACGCCGCCTGCCGCGCCTGATGATGGCCCGCCTTGCCGGCATCGGCCACCTGCTGCGCAACCCCAGCCACGCGGGCCAGCGTGGCGCTGAACACCGCGCGCGCCGCCGGGTGCAGCGGGGTGTCGGCCAGCAGGCCCTGCCAATGCTGCTGCAGCGCCGGCAGAGACCCTTCGCGCTGGATCGCGCGGATCACATCCAGCGCC
>JAGOBT010000391.1:1916-4096 GCA_017999135.1 Burkholderiaceae bacterium | reverse complement strand
CACCACCGCCCAGCAGCCCGCCGCGCTGCTGCGCCTGTCCGACGGCAGCCTGCTCATCGCCGGCTGGAGCGGCATCACCCGCATCGACGCCGCGACCCTGAAGACTGCCCAGGCTGCGGCCCGGAAGACCACCCCATGAAGCCCCCGATCCCCCTGACCGTCAGCGAACAGACGATGAGCTTCGACCGCCGGTCGGGCTCGCTCGTCGAGCGTGCGCTGTTCAACCACCGGCTGGTGGTGCTGCTGATCTGCGCGGTCGTGACCCTCCTGCTCGGTTGGCAGGCCACCCGGCTGCAACTCAATGCCAGCTGGGAAAAGACCATTCCCACCGGCCACCCCTACATCGCCAACTGGCTGGCCCGCCAGGGCGACCTGAAGGGCCTGGGCAACGCGGTTCGCATCGCGGTGGCGCCGGTGAGTGCCGATGGCCGCGGCGACATCTACGACGCCAAGTACCTGGAGACGCTGCGCGCGCTGAACGACCAGGTCTTCCTGATTCCCGGCGTGGACCGTGCGGCGATGAAGTCGCTGTGGACCCCCAACATGCGCTGGACCGGCGTCACCGAGGAGGGCCTGGAAGGCGGCCCGGTGATCCCCGACGACTACGACGGCAGCGCCGCCAGCCTGCAGGCGCTGCGCATCAACGTGCAGCGCTCCGGCGAGATCGGCCAGATCGTGGCGATCGATGGCGCCAGCAGCGTGATCTTCGTGCCCCTGCTGGCCAAGGACGCGGCCGGCCAGCCGCTGGACTACGTGGCCTTCTCCGGCAAGCTGGAATCGCTGCGCAGCCGGTTCGAGGCGCGCGGCGTGCAACTGCACATCACCGGCTTCGCCAAGATCGTCGGCGACCTGATCGCCGGGCTGCGCCAGGTGCTGATGTTCTTCGCCGTGGCCATCGCCATCGCCGCGGCCATGGTGTACGGCTACACCCGCTGCCTGCGCTCCACCGCGCTGGTGGTGGCCAGCTCGCTGATCGCGGTGGTCTGGCAGCTGGGCCTGCTGCCCATGCTGGGTTATGCGCTGGACCCGTACTCCATGCTGGTGCCCTTCCTGGTGTTTGCCATCGGCATGAGCCACGGCGCGCAGAAGATGAACGGCATCATGCAGGACATCGGCCGCGGCGTACCCCAGTGGATCGCTGCGCGCTACACCTTCCGCCGCCTCTTCCTGGCCGGGCTGACAGCGCTGCTGGCCGACGCGGTGGGCTTTGCGGTGCTGCTGGCCATCGACATCCGCGTGATCCAGGAGCTGGCGATCGCCGCCTCCATCGGCGTGGCCGCACTGATCTTCACCAACCTGATCGTGCTGCCCATCCTGCTGAGCTACACCGGCGTGGACGAGCGCGCCGCCGCCCGCAGCCTGCGCGCCGAGAAGGACTTCGTGCGTCTGGACGGCCATGAGCGCAGCGGCCTGTGGGCCACGCTGGAGCGCTTCACCGAGCGGCGCTGTGCCCTGCCCACGGTGGCCGTGGCCGCGGTGCTGGCGGTGGCCGGCTTTGCCGTCAGCCGCCACCTGGCCATCGGCGATCTGGACCCGGGCGCACCCGAACTGCGCGCCGACAGCCGCTACAACCGCGACGTGGCCTACGTCAACGCCCACTACGGCGCCAGCAGCGACGTGTTTGCGGTGATGGTGCAGACGCCCGACGGTGCCTGCGCCGACTACGACACCCTGATGCGCGTCGATGCGCTGGAGTGGCAGCTGCAGCAACTGCCCGGTGTGGAGTCCACGAACTCGCTGGCGCGCCTGAACCGGCTGGTGCTGGCCGGGCTGAACGAAGGCCACCCCAAGTGGTTCGACCTCATCCCCAACCAGGCCATGCTGAACCTGGTGACCGGCAACGCGCCGCGCGGCCTGTACAACGAGACCTGCAGCCTGCTCACCGTCAGTGCCTTCCTGCAAGATCACAAGGCGGCCACGTTGGCCGGGCTGGTCGATTCGGTCAACACCTTCGCCGCTGCCAACGACAGCCCCAAGGCCCAGTTCCTGCTCGCCGCCGGCAGCGCGGGTGTGGAGGCGGCCACCAACATCGTTGTGCGCGAGGCCTGGCACACGATGCTGGCGCTGGTCTACGCGGCGGTGATCGTGCTGGCCTTCATCACCTTCCGCTCCTGGCGGGCGGTGGTGGTGGCGGTGCTGCCGCTGATGCTCACCTCGGTGCTGGCCGAGGCGCTGATGGT
>JAGOBT010000391.1:0-1816 GCA_017999135.1 Burkholderiaceae bacterium | reverse complement strand
CTGGTGCAGGCACAGGCACCGGCCCGCGCGGCGGATGCGCCGTCGGTGGCGGTGCAGACCGGCATGCTCCACTCTGCACCCCACGGCGCATGAAGCCCCACGGACGATCGAACCCATGAGCCCCTCCCTCGCCGGCACCTCCACGGGCGCCATCGGGGCGCTGCGCGCCCACCACTTCGGCATCAGCGTGCCGGACCTCGACGCGGCGCTGGCCTGGTACCAGCGCATGCTCGGTTTCGAGCTGGAGCAGCGGCTGTTCATCGAGAAGATCCCGGCCCACATCGCCTTCGTCAAGCGGGGCGACTTCCGCATCGAGATCTTCCAGGTCGAGGGAGCGGCGCCCCTGCCACCGGACCGCCGCGTGCCCAACCTCGACCTGCAGACCCACGGCAACAAGCACCTGTGCTTCGAGGTGCCCGATGTGCCCGCTGCCGTGGCTGCACTGCGCGAGGCGGGCGCGGACATCGCCTTCGAACTGACGGTGGACGGCAACCCCACCGCCTTCGTGCGCGACTGCGCCGGCAACCTGATCGAGTTCCTGCAGCCGTTTGCGTGACATGGGGCACCCGGTTTCGCGTGTACGCGCGACCACCCGCCGGGCGGGTCGCCGGCCGCTTGGGAGCGGCCCGGCGCTGGCCGGCCGCGCGGCCGCATCACTGGCGCGGCTGCATGCCAGGGCTTGAAGCCCGTGCACAGGTTCTCAGCGCCCAGGCTCGATGACGACGTGGCCGCGCTCGATTTCGCGATGGAAGCTGGCGGGCAGCTCGGCCCAGTCGTGCACATCCACCAGCATCGGCAGCCGGCTTTGCTGCAGCGCTTCGCGCAGCTCGGGCAGTACAGCGCTGCGGCGTGACAGGTCCGCCGGCTGGCGCAGCACCAGGTCCAGGTCGCTGCCACCGTGGGCGCCGCCGGTGACGCGACTGCCGTAGGCCCAGACCTGGATGCCGGGCACATGGCGGCGCAGCAGCTGCCGCAGCTCGGCCAGGTGCTCGGGCCGCAAGTCCAGATGCAGTTCCTCGACGGTCCCGGCCGCCAGGCGGGTGGAGACTTCAGCGCTCGGCATCGAACACCTCGCGCAAGCGCACGGTCAGGCGCCGCAGGTCGTCCAGGTAGTCCGGCAACAGCTTCAGGGTTTCGTTGGCAAAACCTGCGCCGTAGTCGTGTGCCGTGGTGTTGCGGTTGGCCCGGTAGGCCAGCCAGCGCGTCACGCCCGCCTCGTCCAGCAGGCTGTGCTTGCCGGCGTGACGCAGCACGTCGTTGAACACCAGCGCGTCGACGGCGCGCGGGCTGCCGCCGTAGGCCTTGAGTGCGCGGCGCAGCAGCTTGCCGCTGGTCTCCAGCGAGAGCTCGAAGGTCTTGATGGCCGCGTTGCGATACAGATCGTAGCCGACAGGGTCGGCCGCCGCGTCGGTCCGGTGCAGCGCCTGCAGCGCCTGCTCCAGCGTCGCCGCCGTGCGCTCCAGATGTTCGGTGTTCAGGGACACAGTGAGTCCTGCATGTGGTCGTGTGTGTCGTTTGCAAAGGGCAGGCGCAGTGTGCCGGAGAAGCGCTGTGGCGTCACGCTGCTACTGGGATCGTTCCCCCCTCAAGCACCTCCCTCCGTGCAGACCCTAGGTATGGCGGCCGACGATGCGCCGCATCCGCACAAACGATTTCCCAGGGTCGGGGGCGCTGCCTAGCATCCCGTCCATTCCCTGAGACCGGAGACACTCCCCGTGACCGTGCAGATCATCAAGGCCGGCAAGCCGGCCGCCGCCAAGGCCGACCTCAACGCCCAGGTGCGCGCCACCGTCGAAGGCATCCTCGCCGACATCGA
>JAGOBT010000021.1 GCA_017999135.1 Burkholderiaceae bacterium | reverse complement strand
CACGCAAGTTGAGCGGCCCGTTGCGCCAGTCGGCCTCGGCCTCGACACCGCGGTGGCGCGCCACGCCGTCCATCTGGCGCGTGCAGCTGCCTGCCACGCTGTCGCAGGCACCTGCATCACGCCATGTCGGCCGGCGGATGTCGAAGGCAGCGATGCGCCAGTCGAGCGCGTCGCTCGCGTGCTTGAAGCCCACCTCGACTTGCCGGCTCTTCAGCGCCGGCAGCGCCTGGCCGGCATTGGTGTAACGCGCGCGGGCCGGTGCCACGTCCGACTCGATGCCCTGGCCCCAGCTGGCATAGGCCTGGTCCCGGGGGGTGATCGCATGGCTCAGTGCAATCCAGGGCGTGGTGAACGACTGGTCGTAGTCGGTCGCGCGCGGGTCCGTGGTGTTGATGCGCGCACTGGCCCGGTGCAACCGGGTGTGGCGCATGCCGGCCCACAGGCTCCAGGCCGGGTTGAGCGTCACGGCATCTTGCAGATGCAGTTCGGTGCTGCGTTCGTCGCGGTTGGTGTTGGGGTCGAACAGGTCTGGCGCCGGCGGCACCACCGCCTTGCCATCGATGGCACCGGGCGCTTCGATCAGGTTGAAGGCCTGGCCATTGAAGCGGGCCTGGTAGCGGGTGGCCAGGAGGCCGGCGCTCCAGCGGTGGGCCAGGCCGCCCCAGCGCGCCTGGCCCTGCACGGTGGCGCGCAGTGCGTCGCTGGTGCGGCGTTCGCCGTCGCTGCGGAAGTCCCAGAAGCTGAAGCGGCCGTCGGCACCGTAGCGGTCGCAGGTGCTGCCGCAGTCGTAGTACAGGTCGGGGTCGTTGCGGTTGGCCGCTGTCGCGTTCGGGTAGAAGCCATAGGGGAAGGCAATGCGGTCGTCGCTGTCCAGGCGCTGGCGCATCGCCTGCACCACCAGTTGGGTGTCGCGGTCCAGCTCCTGCGTGAAGCGCAGCGATCCGGTGCTGCCCGCCATCACCACCGGCAGGCTCCAGGCCTGGTTGTTCAGGTTGATGCGCGGGTCGATGGTGCGTGCGTCGGGCAGCTTGTCGCCCAGCAGGCTGAACCCGGGCGTGCTGGGCTGCGACTGGCGGTTGGATTCGAACTCGGCTTCCAGCAGCCGGCCGTTGCCGAGTTGCGCCTCCACAGCCAGTGCCAGCAGGCGGCGGTGTCCATCGGCGCTGCGGGTCAGCGGGTCCAGGTGCTCGATGTCGGCGTTCAACCGCCACCCGAAGCCGTTGGCGCGCCGGCCCACGTCCAGCGCCACGCCCAGGCTGTTGCGCTGCGTCCAGGACAGCGTGGCGGTGCCCACATGGTTCTGCGGCCGCTTGACGATCAGGTTGACCAGCCCGCCTGGCGCGCTGGTGCCGGCCTGCAGACCGCTGGTGCCCTTCAGGATCTCGATCGCCTGCTTGTTGCCTTGGGCGATCACGGTTTCCGCGTTGACCGGCAGCCCGTCGCGGCGGTAGTTGAAGCGGTTGTCCAGCGTGAAGCCACGCACTGCCAGCTGGCCCCAGTAGCCTGGGGCGTTGTAGGCGTCGGTGATGCCGGCATCCAGGCGGGTCAGGTCGGCAATGCCGTTGATGCCGGCGTCCTGCAGCAGGCCGCCCTGCAGCACGGTGGCCGAAAACGGCGACCTGGACAGCGGCACGTCACCAAAGCCGGCCATGCTCACCGCGCCGGCACTGCGGCCGCTCACGGTGACAGTTTGGGTGACAGGCTCGGCGGCTTGCACCAGCCCGGGCTGGGCAGCGATCCAGACGACAGCGGCAATCGCCGACGGAGCCAGAGAAGAACGGGAAACGAAACGGAATGCCATCGTGTGCTTTCAAGGCGATGGCAGGTGGGCAAACGCTGGACGACGCACACGGAGAACCCGTGGCCGGATCACGCTGCTTCCCTGCGCGAGGATTACCTCAATCAGGTTCAAAGGGACTGTCTCAGTCGCCCGGCTTGCGCCGTGCAACACCCCTAGCGAAGTGCCGCAGCTCGAAAGCCGCAGCGCAGCGATCATAGTGCAGGCGGCCGGCCCGGCGCCGGTGTCAGGCCTTGCCGGGCGTGGCCACGCCCAGGCGCTGGTGCAGGCGCGGGCTGGTGGTGGTGTATTGCAGCAGCTGGGGCTCGTCGGGCCGCAGCCGCGCCACGGCGGCAAACGCGGCCAGCGTGGCTTCATGGAAGCCGCAGAGGATCAGCTTCTTCTTGCCCGGGTAGGTGACCACATCGCCCACCGCATGCAGGCCGGGCGTGCTGGTCTCGAAGCCAGCCGTGTCCACCACCAACTGGCGGCGTTCCATGGCCAGGCCCCACTGGCTGATCGGGCCCAGCTTGGGGCTGATGCCCAGTTGCACCAGCAGCGCATCCGCGGCCAGGGCCAGCGTCTGCCCGTTGGCATCGACCACCTGCACGCCGGTCAGCCGTGGTGGTGGGCCGGCATCGGTCTGCACCGACAGCACCTGGCCGGCCTGGAAGCGCACACGGCCGCTGTCGATGTGCGCCTGCAGCCGGACCAGCAGCGCGGCCTCGGCCGTCAATGTGGCGCGGCGGTGCAGCAGGGTGATGCTTGCGGGGGCGTCATCCGCGGGGGCATCGGCCAGTTGCACTGCGGACTGCACTGCGGCGTCTTCGCCGCCCACCACCAGCACGTGGCGGCTGGCCAGGGTGCCGTTGCGCGGCAGGCGGTACAGCAACTGGTCGGCGGGCAGGGTGTCGGCCCCCTCGGCCTGCAGGCGCCGGGGCTGGAAGGCGCCCACCCCGGCCGCAATGAACACGCAGCGCGCCACGAAGGCCTGGCCCACGCTGGTGGCCACGTCGAAGCCGCCATCGGCACGCAGTTGCAGGCTGGCGACCTCTTGCTCCATGTGGAAGCGCGGCGCAAACGGGCGGATCTGCTGCAGCAGCCGGGCGGCCAGTTCACGGCCGGTGCACACCTGCACCGCCGGGATGTCGTAGATCGGCTTGTCGGGGTACAGCTCGATGCACTGGCCGCCGGGTTCGGGCAGGGCGTCCACCACCTCGGCGGCAATGCCCTGCAGGCCCAGCTGGAACACCTGCCACAGGCCGACCGGCCCGGCGCCGATGACCAGCGCGTCGCAGGGGATGGGCGCGGCGGCTGCCGCGCCGGCGGCGGCGTCAGCCCCGGGCATGGTGGCCGCTCAGCGGATCAGCTCGGACAGCTTGCCCTTGCGGTCTTTCCAGTCGTCGGCGTCGGGCAGGGGTGCCTTGCGCTTGGTGATGCTGGGCCAGTTGCGCGCCAGGTCGGCGTTCAGCTTGATGAAGGCCACCTGGTCGGCCGGCACGTCTTCCTCGGGCAGGATGGCGTTGACCGGGCATTCGGGGATGCACACCGCGCAGTCGATGCACTCGTCGGGGTCGATGGTCAGGAAGTTCGGGCCTTCGCGGAAGCAATCGACCGGGCACACGTCGACACAGTCGGTGTACTTGCAGCGGATGCACGATTCGAGGACGACGTGGGTCATGGCGCGTGGTTGTGGTGGCAAACGGGTGGTGGGACGGCTGGCATGGCGGCGTGGCCGCCTGGATGCAAGCCCATGATTTTAAGCGGGCCGTGCCAGGCCGCAGGTGGGAGCTGGGTCAAGCACAAGGGTCTTGCGCCGGTGGACTTGCCTGCACCGGCCGGGCGCCTGCCCCCACCGTCACCACGGCGGGACGGTCGGCATGGGGCGTGGTGGCGTCGGCCAGGGTGGCCACGGTGTGGTCGGTGGTCAGGGCGTCGGGCCAGCCGGCACGCGAGACCACGCAGGCCGGCGTGCTGCCGGGCCAGCCGGCTTCCATCAGGTGCGCGGCCAGCGCACCCAGTTGGCGACCGGCCATGTAGAACACCTCGGTGTCGGCGGTGCGGGTGGCCTGCAGCGTGCCGAGGTGGGTCATCGCGGTGGTCAGGCTCACGCTGCGGCCAGCGCCGCGGCGCGTCAGCGGGCGTTGCGTGCCGGCCGCAGCCGCCAGTGCGGCACTGACGCCGGGCACCACCTCGTAGCCAATGCCAGCCTGCTGCAGCGCAGCCATTTCTTCTTCGAGCCGGCCGAACACGCTGGGGTCACCGCCCTTGAGCCGTACCACCCGGGCATGCGCCTGCGCGGCCTGCACCAGCAGTGCATTGATGGCAGCCTGCCCCGTGGCGTGCCCGAAGCCGCGCTTGCCCACGTCCACCCAGCGGGCCCGGGGCGCCAGGGCTTGCAGCGCGGGGTCGGTCAGGGCGTCGAACAGCACCACCTCGGCCTGCGCCAGGCGCTGGGCGCCGCGCACCGTGATCAGGTCGGCCGCGCCCGGCCCGGCGCCGATGAAGGCCACCCGGGCCCCGGGCGGGGCTGCAGCAGTGGGCAGGGCGTCAGGCCAGATCACCCGGCCGAGCGTACCAGCAGGGCGCCGCTGGTGCGGTTGCTGGCGGGGTCGACAATGATCAGCGCGCCGCCCACCCGGTTGCTGGCATAGGGCTCCACCGGCAGCGGCTGCTGCAGCTCGATGGTGACCTCGCCGATCTCGTTGACCTGCAGGGTCTCGGCATCCACCGGCTGCAGGTTGTGGATGTCCAGCCGGTGGGCGATGGCGCCGATGCGCGCCTGCACCCAGCGGTTGCCGTGGCGCACCCAGTACTTGCGTCCGACCACGGCGGGCTCGGTGTCCAGCCAGGCCAGCGTGGCGATGAAGCGCTGCGCAGGCTGCAGGCCGCCGGGGCTGGCGATCCAGTCGCCGCGGGAGATGTCCAACTGCCGGTCGAGCACGATGCCGGCGGACTCGCCCGCCTGCGCGCATGCCACGGTGCTGCCGGCGCGGCGCACTGCGGCCACCACCGCCTGCTCGCCGCTCGGAAAGATCTGCACCGCATCACCGGCCCGCACGCTGCCGTGGGAAATGCGGCCCCAGAACACACGCGGCTGGTGGCCGGCGCCCTGCGCCGACTGGCCGGCCTCGGCCTCGTCGCGCGCCACGTACTGCACCGGCTGCAGCAGCGTGCCGGTGGTGCGCTCCTGCGTGGTGGGCAGGCGCTCCAGCAACTGCAACAGGCTGGGGCCGTGGTACCAGGGGGCGGCCAGCGGCACGGTGACGTTGTCGCCACGCAGCGCGCTCACCGGGATGGTGGCGGCCACCGTGGAGATGCCCGCCTCGGCGGCAAAGGCCTGCAGGGCGGCCTCGGTGGCGCGGAAGGCCCGCTCGGGGTCGTCCACGGCATCCAGCTTGTTGACTGCGAACACGATGCTGGGCACGCGCAGCAGGTGGGCCAGCAGCGCATGGCGGCGGGTTTGCGGCAGCAACTGCACGGGTGCGCCGGACTTCCAGTCGATCTTGGTGATGTCGACCAGCACCACCGCGGCGTCGCTGCCGGCGGCGGCCGTCACCATGTTGCGTGTGTACTGCTCATGGCCGGGGGCGTCGGCGATGATGAACTTGCGGCTGCGGGTGGCGAAGTAGCGGTAGGCCACGTCGATGGTGATGCCCTGCTCCCGCTCGGCCTCCAGGCCGTCGGTCAGCAGGCTCAGGTCGACCGGCGCGCCGGCCGCGCGCTGTTCCAGGTTCTGCAGCTGGTCAGCCAGGATGGCCTGGCTGTCGAACAGCAGGCGGCCGATCAGCGTGCTCTTGCCGTCGTCCACGCTGCCGGCGGTCAGGAAGCGCAGCGCCCGGTGGTCGGTGGCGTCCAGGGGCTCGTGGGGGTCGGCCCGAAGGTCGGCGGGTTGCAGCACGGCGCTCATCAGAAGTACCCCTCTTTCTTGCGGCGCTCCATGCTGGCGTCGCTGGTGCGGTCGTCCATGCGGGTGGCGCCGCGCTCGCTCACCGTCACGGTCAGCGTCTCGGCCACGATGTCGGCAGCGGTTGCGGCGCCGCTCTCCACCGGGCAGGTGCAGGTCATGTCGCCCACGGTGCGAAAGCGCACGGTGGCGGTCTCCACCGTCTCGCCAGCCTCGGGCGGCGTCACGTCGGTCAACGGCACCAGCAGGCCCTTGCGGCGGATGACTTCCCGCTGGTGGGCGTAGTACAGGCCGGGCAGCGGGATGTTCTCGCGGGCGATGTAGAGCCACACGTCCAGCTCGGTCCAGTTGCTGATCGGGAAGCTGCGGAAGTGCTCGCCAGGCCGGTGGCGGGTGTTGAACAGCGTCCACAGCTCGGGCCGCTGCTCCTTGGGCTGCCATTGGCCGAAGCTGTCGCGGTGGCTGAAAATGCGCTCCTTGGCGCGGGCCTTTTCCTCGTCGCGCCGTGCACCGCCGATCAGGCAGTCGAAGCGGTGCTCCTCGATGGCTTCGAGCAGGGTCACCGTCTGGTGGCCGTTGCGCGATTCCAGCGGGTGCGCCAGGCGCACGGTGCCGCGCCGCATGCTGTCTTCCAGGTGGCCGACCACCAGGCGCTCGCCCATCTCGGCCACGCGCTGGTCGCGGAAGGCGATCACCTCGGGGAAGTTGTGGCCGGTGTCGACATGCAGCAGCGGGAAGGGCAGCTTGCCTTTGAACTGATTGCCGCTGATCCGCGACTTGAAGGCCTTCTCGGCCAGGCGCAGCACCACGCAGCTGTCCTTGCCACCCGAGAACAGCAGGGCGGGCCGCTCGAAACTGGCCGCCACCTCGCGCAGGATGAAGATGGCCTCCTCTTCCAGCCAGTCCAGGTGCCGGTGGTCCAGCTCGGGTAGCAGGGTGTCGAGGTTCACTCTCGCGTTCATGCGCGTTCTCCGATCATCGAAACTGCGGCTTCCTGCTTCACGTGCAGGCCGCACTCCTTCAGCGATTCGTTTTGGCTCCGGCCGGCTGCTGACGCAGCCTTCACGTCGGCTTCGCCGACATGAGCCTGCGCCGAAGCGATGGCACCGCTCTCGCTGCGCGAGAGCGACGACGCTGGCGCGTCGTCGGAATGCGCCTTGACATGCAAGCCGCATTCCTTGGCGCCCTCGCTTTCCCACCACCAGCGGCCGGCGCGGAAGGGCTCGCCCACCGCGATGGCGCGGGTGCAGGGCGCGCAGCCGATGCTGGGCATGAACTGGTCGTGCAGCGGGTTGTGCGGCACGCCGTTCAGCTGGATGTAGTGCCAGACGTCAGCCCAACTCCAGTCGGCCAGCACGTTGAGCTTGGCGCGGCCTGCATCGTCGGTGTCGGCAAACGGCACCTCGCCACGGGCGTTGCTCTGCTCGCGGCGCAGGCCGGTCACCCAGGCCGTCTGCCCGGCCAGCATGCGGCCCAGCGGTTCCATCTTGCGGATGCCGCAGCAGGCCTTGCGCAGGTCCAGGCTCTGGTACATGGCCTGGTCGCCATGGCGGCGCACGAACTGCACCACCGCCTCGGCCTGCGGCCGGAACACGGCCACCGGCAGTCCGTAGTGCATGGTGATGCGGTCGATCAACGCCACCGTCTCGGGGTGCAGCGCACCGGTCTCCAGCGTGGCGATGGTGATCGGCAGCCGGTGGCGGGCGATCAGGTCGGTGACCACCATGTCTTCGGCGCCCAGGCTGGTGGATTGCACGATGCGGCCGGCATGCGCCGTGGCGGCGTCGCGCAGGCGCCGCAGCGTGGCCGCGACACGGTCGTCGAAGCCGGCGGTGGCGCGGGCGTACAGGGCGATGGCGCTCATGGCAAGGTCCTTCAGATGCCCTGGCCGGCGTGCAGCTCGGCACGGGCGCGTTCGGCGGCCGGGCCGGCTTCCTGGCTCAGATCGCGGGCGAAGGCGGGCCTGGGCTGCAGCACGTCGCCCTGGTAGTGGCCGGCAAAGAAGCCCAGCGCGCGCTGCGCCACGTCCAGCTTCTGGTCGGCGCGCAGCTGGGCCTGGCTGAAGCCGGTGCGCGCCAGCAGCGGCACCATGTCGACCAGCACGTCGCCGGTGGCGCGCACGTCGCCACGGAAGCGGTAGCGGGCGCGCAGCAGCCGGGCCTGGGTGTAGGCGCGGCCGTCCACCCACTTCGGGAAGTGAAGCACCACCAGACCAAAGCGCAGCAGATCAGCGGCCAGGGTCTCGATGTCGACGGTGTTGGCCAGCGTGATGCCGGCGGGCACGGTGGCCGGCCAGGTCTGGCGCACGGCATGCCACTGCTCCAGCGTCAGCAGGCTGTGGGCGCGCACCGGCGGGTGGGGTTGCGGGCCGTCTTCGCCACCGGCGGCATGCCAGGGGTCTTGGGAGGCGTGGGTGATGAATTGCATGGGAGCCTCGCGGGTCAGTGGGCCGCGGTCAGGTGGCGTTGCGCGTCGGCGGCGGCCTTGAAGGGCGGCAGGCCGATGCGACGCACGGTGTCGATGAAGCGCTCGCCGGCTTGGCGCTGCGCGCGGAAGGTGTCGATCACCGTCTCGATGACATCGGGCACTTCTTCGGCCGCGAACGACGGGCCGATCACCTTGCCGGCCATGGCGGCGCCGCTGATGGTGCTGCCGTCACTGCCGCCCAGCGAGACCTGGTACCACTCGCTGCCGTCCTTGTCGACGCCCAGGATGCCGATGTGGCCGCTGTGGTGGTGGCCGCAGCTGTTGATGCAGCCGCTGATGTGCAGGTCGATGTCGCCGATGTCGTAGACCTCGTCCAGGTCGGCAAAGCGCTCGGTGATGGCCGCAGCCACCGGGATGCTGCGCGCATTGGCCAGGGCGCAGAAATCACCGCCCGGGCAGTTGATCATGTCGGTGATCAGGCCGATGTTGGGCGTGGCGAAGCCGGCGGCGCGGGCGGCCTTGAACAGCGCCGGCAGATCGGCCTGGCGCACCCAGGGCAGCACCAGGTTCTGGTCGTGGCTGACACGCAGTTCACCCTGGCTGTAGTGCGCGGACAGCGCCGCGGCCGCATCCATCTGGTCGGCCGTGGCATCCCCCGGCGGCAGGCCGGCGCGTTTCAGCGACAGCGTCACTGCCTTGTAGCCCGGCACCTGGTGGGCATGCACGTTGCGCTGCAGCCAGCGCTGGTAGGGCAGGGGCGCATCGGCCGGTGTCGGCAGGTCGGCCGCGGGCACCACGCCAGCCGGGCGGGCAAAGCTGGCGGCGATGCGGTCGAACTCGGCCTGCGGGATCAGCTGCAGGCCGGCGCCCACGTCCTCGGCCAGGATGCGGGCGAATTCGGCCTCGACCGCGTCGAAGTACTTCTGGCCCTCTGCCTTGACCAGGATCTTGATGCGCGCCTTGTAGGCGTTGTCACGCCGGCCGTAGCGGTTGTAGACGCGGACGATGGCTTCCAGGTAGCACAGGATCTGGTCCCAGGGCAGGAAGCTGCGGATCTCGGTGCCGATGATCGGCGTGCGGCCCATGCCGCCACCCACCAGCACCTGGAAGCCGATGTCGCCGGCGGCGTTCTTCTTCAGCTGCAGGCCCACGTCGTGCCAGCCGATGGCGGCACGGTCTTCGGCGGCGCCGCTGACGGCGATCTTGAACTTGCGCGGCAGGAAGGCGAACTCGGGGTGCAGCGTGCTCCACTGGCGCATCACCTCGCAGTAGGGCCGCGGGTCGACGATCTCGTCGGCGGCCACGCCAGCCAGGGCGTCGCTGGTGATGTTGCGGATGCAGTTGCCGCTGGTCTGGATGCCGTGCATGTCCACCGCGGCCAGCTTGTCCATCACGTCGGCGGCCTGGGTCAGCGGAATCCAGTTGTATTGCAGGTTCTGGCGGGTGGTGAAGTGGCCGTAGCCGCGGTCATGCACCCGGGCGATGTCGGCCAGGGTGTGCAGCTGCTTCGCGCTCAGCGCGCCGTAGGGCACGGCCACGCGCAGCATCGGCGCATGGCGCTGCACATACCAGCCGTTCTGCAGGCGCAGGGCCTTGAAGTCGTCGTCGGGCAGTTCGCCAGCCAGGTGGCGCTGCAGCTGGTCACGGAATTGCGCGGCACGGGCGTGCACGAACTGGCGGTCGAAATCGGTGTAGGCGTACATCGTCGAAGAGGGTCAATGGATCACTTTGAGGCCGGCGGTCACCAGCGATGCGCAGAGCAGGCCGCGCACCAGCCGCTCGGGCATCGACTTGGTGAGCTGTGCGCCCAGCCAGATGCCGGGCAGGCTGCCCACCAGCAGGGCGGCCAGCAGGCCCCATTCCACATGGCCCAGCGTGGCATGGCCGACGCCAGCCACCAGGGTGAGCGGCACCGCGTGCGCGATGTCGGTGCCCACCAGCCGGTGCGCGGGCAGGCGAGGGTACAGCAGCAGGATCAGGGTGGCGCCCAGCGCGCCGGCGCCAATGCTGCTGAGGCTGACCAGCACGCCCAGCAGCACGCCAGCCGTCACGGTGAACACGGCCTTGCGGCGTTCCGGCAGCCAGCGCTCGAGCCGCAGGCCCAGCGCCTGCCAGGCCTGCCGGTAGGCCACCACCACCGCCGTCACCAGCAGGGCGATGCCCAGCGAGAAGGTCAGTGCATGGGCCCAGCCCTTGGTCACGCCGGTGAAGTGCATCAGCCCGATGGTGGCCAGCGCCGCCGGGATGCTGCCGGCCAGCAACAGGCCGGTGATGCGGTAGTCCACATGCCCGTGGCGGTGGTGCGCCCAGGCGCCGCCGCTCTTGGTGATGGCGGCAAACCACAGGTCGGTGCCGATGGCCACGGCCGGGTTCAGCTTGAACACGCTGATCAGCAGCGGCGTCATCAGCGATCCGCCCCCCACGCCGGTCATGCCGACGATGGCGCCGATGCCGAATCCACTGACCACTGCCAACCAATCCATGCGCTTGCCCGACAGAAATTGCTGCATGGCAACATGCCGCAGCGAAGGCCGCGACTGTAGAGGGGCGTCTTATCTTCTACAACGATTGATTCGTTGAATGTTTATATCCAACCGACATAAAGAACTGATCGGCCTGGCCTGGCTTTCTAGAATGGCGGGATGAACCGCCGCGCCGCCCACCGCCATCTGCTGGCCCTGGCTGCCCTGGCGGGCGTGGCGGGTTGCCAGACCACGCCGCAGGCACCGCCGCCCGCCGCGCCGCCGGCACCCCCGCCGCCGCAGCCGCCGGTGCTGCGCCCGCCGCGCGTCGGGCTGGCGCTGGGTGGCGGCGCGGCGCGGGGCTTTGCCCACATCGGCGTGATCCAGGTGCTGGAAGAAGCCGGCATCCCGATCGACCTGGTGGCGGGCACATCGGCCGGCAGCCTGGTGGCGGCGCTGTATGCCGCCGGCCGCAACGGCGCCATGCTGGCGCGGGTGGCGCTGGCGATGGACGAGTCGGCCATCACCGACTGGGCTTTCCCCGGGCGTGGCCTGATCCGCGGCGAAGCGCTGGCGCGCTATGTGCGTGAGCAGACCGGCGGCAAGCTGATCGAGCAACTGCCGCTGCCGCTGGGCATCGTGGCCACCGATCTGGACAACGGCCAGGCGGTGCTGTTCCGGCGCGGCGACGTGGGCGCGGCGGTGCGCGCGTCCAGCGCGGTGCCGGCCATCTTCCAGCCGGTGAAGATCGGCACGCGTGAATACGTGGACGGCGGCCTGGTGTCTCCGGTGCCGGTGCGGTTTGCGCGCCAGATGGGCGCGGACCTGGTGATCGCGGTCGACATCTCCAGCCCGCCGGATGGCAACGCCACGGGCGACCCGTTCAAGCTGCTGCTGCAGACCTTCGCCATCATGGGGCGCAGCATCAACCAGTTCGAGCTGAAGGATGCCGACGTGGTGCTGCGGCCCCGACTGGCCGGCATGTCCGGCGCCGACTTTTCGGCCCGCCAGCGCGCCATCAACGCCGGGCGGGACGCCGCCACCGCGGCGCTGCCTGCATTGCGGCAGCGCCTGGCAGCCGCCAGCCACTAAAGGCACCCCGCATGAAAAAGGCCCAGCGGCAGAACCGCTGGGCCAAAGGGTACCCGGAAGCCGTCTTCGGGGGTACCGAGGAGACAATCCTCGTCAGCGCTGCCGGGGCAGCGCCGGATGTTCGATCAAGCGGCGCGCTTGGCCGACTTGGCGGCGGCCTGGCTCGCCTTCACGGCCGTGTTGGTCACGGCGGTGAAGTTGGCTTCAGCAATGTCGGCAGCCTGCTTGGCAGCCTTGTGCACGCTTTCGTAGGCGTTGTTGGCGGCGGTCATGGCCGAGCGCACCAGGGTCACGGCCTGCTCGCTGCCGGCCGGGGCGTTCTTCAGCGAGCTGTCCACCAGGCTGGCGAAGCTCTTCTGCAGCTCGCTCATCTGGGCTTCGGCGGTCTTGGTGAACTCGCCGGTGGTGCTGGTGGCGATGTCGTACAGGTGGCGGCTGTAGGCAGCGGCCTTCTCGGCCGACGGCTGCAGCAGGCTGGCTTGCAGGGCCAGCAGTTCCTGCGCGTCCTTCACCGACATCACGGCCTTGGCGTTCTCGGCGCTCTCGGCCAGCGTGGCCTTGGCCACTTGCAGGTTCAGTTCGACCAGCTTCTCGACGCCTTCGAAGGCCTTGTGGGTCAGGCCGAACAGGGTTTCGAGGTTGGCCTTGTTGGCGGCGGCGAATTGGTCGGCGGTCATGAAGTTCATGGTGGGCTCCAGAGGTTGACAGAGACAGGGGACAGATCGGGTATGCGGTGGGTGCCAGCGCCTTCGCTTGGCATGCTGCACTGCAACATGACTCGAAGTATAGGCACCACAACAGGGATTGCAAGCGGTTTTTGTTGCGCTGCAGCAAACTAGGGATGCCTGCCCAGAATCCGGCCGCTGGGCAGAATCGGGCGATGCATGTCTTCAGCAACGCCCGGTTCTCGATGGACCTGCCGCCAGGCCACCGCTTTCCGATGCCCAAGTACCAGTTGCTGCGTGACCGGGTCGAGGCCGAGTGCCCGCAGCTGGCGGTGACCGAGGCGCCGCCCGCCACCGAGGGTGAACTGGCGCTGGCCCACACGCCCGACTACATCGGCGCGGTGCTGCAGGGCACGCTGAGCGCCGCCGCGCAGCGCGAGATCGGCTTTCCCTGGAGCGAGCGCATGGTGGCGCGCAGCCTGCGGTCGGTGGGCGCCACCATCGCCGCGGCGCGGGCGGCATTGGCGGTGCCTGGCGGCGGGGTGGCCCTGCATCTGGCCGGCGGCACCCACCATGCGTATGCCGACAAGGGGTCGGGCTACTGCGTGTTCAACGACGTGGTGGTGGCCGCGCGGCTGATGCAGGCCGAGGTGTTCCGCCACCATCGCCGGGGCCTGCGGGTGTGGGTGATCGACCTGGACGTGCACCAGGGCAACGGCACGGCCGCCATCCTGCGTGACGACCCGTCGGTCTTCACGCTGTCGCTGCACGGCGCCAAGAATTTCCCGTTCCGCAAGGAGCTCGGCGACCTGGACGTCGACCTGCCCGACGGCTGCACCGACGCGCCCTACCTGGCCGCGCTGGATGCCGCGCTGGCGCAGGCCTGGCAGCGGCAGCTGGACAGCGGCGGCCCGCCCGGCCTGGCCTTCTACCTGGCCGGTGCCGACCCGCACGAGGGCGACCGCCTGGGCCGGCTGAAGCTCACCGACGCCGGCCTGGCCGAGCGTGACCGCCGGGTGTTGGACTGGCTGGGCCGCCACCGGGTGCCGGTGGCCGTCACCATGGCCGGCGGCTATGGGCACGACATCCGCACCACGGTGGCGGTGCAGCTGCGCACGGTGCAGCTGGCGCATGACGCCTGGTTGTCCTGGCAGCGGCGTGACAGCCAACCCGGCCACCGGCAGGAACAATCCCCCGCATGACCGCCAAGCCCCTGCCCGACACCCGCGACCACTACGCCCACTGCTCCCCCATCACCACCCGCTGGGGCGACAACGACATCTACGGCCACGTCAACAACGTCCAGTACTACAGCTTCTTCGACACGGTGGTCAACCGCTACCTGATCGGCGCCGGCGCGCTGGACATCCACGGCGGCGCGGTGATCGGCCTGGTGGTCGAGACCCACTGCAACTACTTTGCGCCGCTGGCGTTTCCGCAGGACGTGGAAGCCGGCCTGCGGGTGGCCCACGTGGGCCGCAGCAGCGTGCGCTACGAGGTGGCGCTGTTCGCGCCCGGCGAGCCGCACGCTGCGGCGATGGGCCACTTCGTGCATGTGTATGTCGACCGGGCGACGCGCCGCCCGGTGCCGCTGCCTGACGCGCTGCTGGCCGCGCTGGCGCCATTGCGCCGGGCTGCGGCCGCCTGATGGGCCCGGGACGGTCGCCTGGCGGCCGTCCCTAGAATCGAGCGGCTTCCTGGCCCCCCACAACAAGAACTGGAGACCCCATGCGCGCTGGCCGACTGTTGGTCCTGCTCGGCCTGTGTGCCGCAACCGGTGCGGCCCGTGCGGCCAGCTTCGATGGCGCGGCGCTCACCGCCTGGTGGGGCCTGCCGTTCGCCGGCATGCTGCTGTCGATCGCGCTGATGCCGCTGCTGGTGCCCCACTTCTGGCACCACCACTTCGGCAAGGTGGCGGCGGGCTGGTCGCTGGCCGTGCTGGTGCCGTTCGCGCTGTTCTTCGGGGCGGGCACCGCAGGGCAGGCGCTGGTGCACACCCTGGTTGGCGAGTACCTGCCGTTCATCATCCTGCTGACCGCGCTGTTCACCGTGTCGGGTGGCATCTACATCCGCGGCAACCTGCATGGCAGCCCGCTGCTGAACACCGGCGTGCTGGCCATCGGCGCACTGCTGGCCAGCCTGATGGGCACCACCGGCGCGTCGATGCTGCTGATCCGCCCGCTGATCCGCGCCAACGACAACCGCAAGCACACGGTGCATGTGTTCGTGTTCTTCATCTTCATCGTCAGCAACATCGGCGGCTCGCTCACGCCGCTGGGCGACCCGCCGCTGTTCCTGGGCTTCCTGAAGGGCGTGGGCTTCTTCTGGACGGCGCAGCACCTGTGGCCCGAAACGCTGTTCATGCTGGTGGCGCTGCTGGTGATCTTCTATGCGCTCGACAGCTTCTGGTACCGCCGTGAAGGCGTGCTGCCGGTCGACCCGACGCCCGACACCACCAAGCCCTTCGGCGCCGAGGGTGGCGTCAACGTCCTGCTGCTGGGCGCGGTGGTGCTGCTGGTGCTGATGAGCGGCACCTGGAAGCCCGGCATCGTGTTCGACGTGGCCGGCACGCCGCTGGAACTGCAGAACCTGGTGCGCGACGTCGCCCTCGTCGGTGTCACGCTGCTGTCATTGCGCCTCACGCCAGCTGGCGTGCGGCGCGACAACCAGTTCGGCTGGGGCCCGATGCTGGAGGTGGCCAAGCTGTTCATCGGCATCTTCGTCACCATGCTGCCGGTGCTGGCCATGCTGAAGGCGGGCGAGGCGGGCGCCTTTGCCGCGGTGGCACGTGCCGTCACCGGGCCCGACGGCCAGCCGCTGCCCTGGGCCTACTTCTGGTTCTCGGGCATGCTGTCGTCCTTCCTGGACAACGCGCCCACCTACCTGGTGTTCTTCAACCTGGCCGGGGGCGACCCGGCCACGCTGATGGGCCCCCTGGCCACCACGCTGGCGGCGATCTCGGCCGGCTCGGTGTTCATGGGCGCCAACAGCTACATCGGCAACGCGCCCAACTTCATGGTCAAGGC
>JAGOBT010000390.1 GCA_017999135.1 Burkholderiaceae bacterium | reverse complement strand
GGCATGAAGAACGTGATGCCCGCGCTGTACAAGGGCCTGATCGTGGCCGGCGTGCTGTCGTTCATCGCCTTCATCGGCGTGACGATGGCGGTGATGCCCGACGACGCCCTGGGCGCCGGCACGCAGTGGCGCATGATCGGCGCCTGCGCCGTGGGCCTGGTGCTGACCGCCGCGCTGGTGTGGATCACCGAGTTCTACACCGGCACGCAGTACAGCCCGGTGCAGCACGTGGCCCAGGCCAGCACCACCGGCCATGGCACCAACGTGATCGCCGGCCTGGGTGTCAGCATGCGCAGCACGGCCTGGCCGGTGCTGTTCGTCTGCGCAGCCATCGTGGCGGCATTCCATCTGGGTGGCCTGTACGGCATTGCCATCGCCGCCACGTCGATGCTGAGCATGGCCGGCATCGTGGTGGCGCTGGACGCCTACGGCCCGATCACCGACAACGCCGGCGGCATTGCCGAAATGGCCGAGTTGCCCGCCAGCGTGCGTGACGTGACCGACCCGCTGGACGCGGTGGGCAACACCACCAAGGCCGTGACCAAGGGCTACGCCATCGGCTCGGCCGGCCTGGCCGCGCTGGTGCTGTTTGCCGACTACACCCATGCGCTGGAAGGGCGCGGCATGCATGTGGCGTTCGATCTGAGCGACCACATGGTGATCATCGGCCTGTTCATCGGCGGCCTGATCCCGTACCTGTTTGCCGCCATGGCGATGGAAGCCGTGGGCCGCGCCGCCAGTGCGGTGGTGGTGGAAGTGCGCAGCCAGTTCAAGGACGGCCAGATCATGGCCGGCAAGCGCAAGCCCAACTACAGCGCGGCCGTCGACATGCTGACCACCGCCGCCATCAAGGAGATGGTGGTGCCCAGCCTGCTGCCGGTGGTGGTGCCGGTGGCGGTGGGCATGCTGCTGGGCCCGGCGGCCCTGGGTGGCCTGCTGATGGGCACCATCGTGACCGGCCTGTTCGTGGCCATCTCGATGTGCACCGGCGGTGGCGCCTGGGACAACGCCAAGAAGCTGATCGAAGAAGGCTTCACCGATGCGTCGGGCGTGCTGCACAAGAAGGGTGGCGACGCGCACAAGTCGGCCGTGACCGGCGACACCGTGGGCGACCCGTACAAGGACACCGCCGGCCCGGCGGTGAACCCGCTGATCAAGATCATCAACATCGTGGCACTGCTGATCGTGCCGCTGCTGCCGTTGAGCGCCAGCACCAAGCCGGCGGCCATGCATGCCGCGCCGGCGGCGGTGACGGCGCCGGCCGCAGCGCCCGCGCCGGCCGTGGTGGCCCCCGCGGCTGCGCCTGCCGCTGCATCGGCCGCCAGCAACTGACCGGCCCTGCCCCGCAGGACAAAGGGCCGCTCACGCGGCCCTTTGTTCATGGCGCGGCGCGCCGGCCCGCTACGCCCGAACGCAGTCCACGTAATACCGCCCCTCGGCCCCGCCCTCGTCTTCCACCAGGCCATGCACATCGGTGGCAAAGCCAGGGAAGCGGGCATTGAAGGCGCGGGTGAACTTCAGGTACTGCACGATCTTGCGGTTGAAGCGCTCACCCGGGATCAGCAGCGGGATGCCCGGCGGATACGGCGTCAGCAGTGCGGTGGTGATGCGGCCCTCCAGGTCGTCGATGTCGACCCGCTCCGTCTGGCGCCGGGCGATGTGGGCGAAGGCGTCGCTGGGCTTCATGGCCGGCTGCAGGTCGGACTGGTAGACCTCGGTCGTCAGCCGGGCGATGTCGCCCTCGGCATAGGCTTCGTGCATGGCCTGGCACAGATCCTTCAACCCCATCTTCTCGTACTGCGGATGGGCCTGGCAGAACTCGGGCAGGATGCGCCACATCGGCGCATTGCGGTCGTAATCGTCCTTGAACTGCTGCAGCGCCGTCAGCAGCGTGTTCCAGCGGCCCTTGGTGATGCCGATGGTGAACAGGATGAAGAAGCTGTACAGCCCCGTCTTCTCGACCACCACGCCATGCTCGGCCAGGAACTTGGTGACGATGCCCGCCGGGATGCCGGTGGGCGCGAACTTGCCCGACATGTCCAGCCCCGGGGTGATCAGGGTGCACTTGATCGGGTCCAGCAGGTTGAAGCCGGTGGCCAGGTTGCCGAAACCGTGCCACTTGTCCTTGGCCTTCAGCGTCCAGGCGTCGGACCGGCCGATGCCGTCGTCCACCAGCTTGTCGGGGCCCCAGACGGTGAACCACCAGTCCTTGCCGAACTCCTTGTCGACCTTGCGCATCGCGCGGCGGAAGTCCATCGCCTCCTTGATGCTTTCTTCCACCAGTGCGGTACCGCCGGGTGGCTCCATCATGGCGGCGGCCACGTCGCAGCTGGCGATGATGGCGTACTGCGGGCTGGTGCTGGTGTGCATCAGATAGGCCTCGTTGAACAAATGCTTGTCCAGCTTGACCGTCTGTGAGTCCTGCACCAGCACCTGGCTGGCCTGGCTGATGCCGGCCAGCAGCTTGTGCGTGGACTGGGTGGAATACACCATCGCCTGCTTGGGCCGCACCCGGTTCTTGCCCATCGCGTGGAAGGTGCCGTAGAACTTGTGGAAGGCGGCGTGCGGCAGCCAGGCCTCGTCGAAATGCAGGTTGTCGATGTAGCCGTCGACCATGCCCTTGATGGTCTCGGTGTTGTAGAGCACGCCGTCGTAGGTGCTTTGCGTCAGTGTCATCACCCGCGGGCGCACGGTCTTCGGGTCCACCCCCGCGAGCAGCGGGTTGGCGGCGATCTTGCGCTCGATGGCCTCGCGGGTGAACTCGCTCTGCGGGATCGGGCCGATGATGCCGTAGTGGTTGCGCGTGGGCGTCATGAACACCGGCACTGCGCCCGTCATGATGATGCTGTGCAGGATGCTCTTGTGGCAGTTGCGGTCGACCACCACCACGTCGCCTGGCGCCACCGTGTGGTGCCACACCATCTTGTTGCTGGTGCTGGTGCCGTTGGTCACGAAGAAGCAGTGGTCGGCGTTGAAGATGCGCGCCGCGTTCTTCTCGCTGGCGGCCACCGGGCCGGTGTGGTCCAGCAGCTGGCCCAGCTCATCGACCGCGTTGCACACGTCGGCGCGCAGCATGTTCTCGCCGAAGAACTGGTGGAACATCTGGCCCACCGGGCTCTTGAGGAAGGCCACGCCGCCGCTGTGGCCGGGGCAGTGCCAGCTGTAGCTGCCGTCCTGCGCGTAATCGACCAGCGCCTTGAAGAACGGCGGGGCCACGCCGTCCAGATAGCTCTTGGCCTCGCGGATGATGTGCCGGGCCACGAACTCGGGCGTGTCCTCGAACATGTGGATGAAGCCGTGCAGCTCCCGCAGGATGTCGTTCGGGATGTGCTGGCTGGTGCGCGTCTCGCCGTACAGGTAGATCGGGATGTCGCTGTTCTTGAAGCGGATCTCCTCGATGAACTTGCGCAGGTTCAGCACCGCCGGATCCAGCTCGGGGCCGGGGGTGAACTCTTCGTCGTCGATGCTCAGAATGAAGGCCGACGCCCGGCTCTGCTGCTGGGCAAAGCTGCTCAGGTCGCCATAGCTGGTGACGCCCAGCACCTCGAAGCCCTCTTTCTGGATGGCATCGGCCAATGCCCGGATGCCCAGGCCCGACGTGTTCTCGGAGCGGTAGTCCTCGTCGATGATGACGATCGGAAAGCGGAAACGCAGCATGCAGGGGCTCCTCGGGAGCTGGGCAGAACACAGGGCAATCGGCCGGCCTTGCCAGGGGCCGCCGCCGGACAAGCCGCGAAGTGTAGGGGTGAACCACCACCCGCCGATGACAGCGCCCTGCGTGGCTACACTGCGCCGCACAGGCCACCTGGCCGGGCATGACAAGGGGGTGTTGGATGGACTGGAGCGCATCCACGGTGTGGTGGCTGGCTGCCGGCGTGCTGGTGGCGGCCGAGTTGGCCACCGGTACCTTCTACCTGCTGATGCTGGCGCTGGGCGCCGCAGCCGGGGCCATCGCGGCACACGCCGGCCTGCCGCTCACCGGCCAGATCGCCACCGCTGCCGTGCTGGGCGGCGGTGCGGTGGTGGCCTGGCACCTGCGCCGCAGCCAGCGGCCCGCAGCCGCGCCGGCAGCCACCAACCCCGATGTCAACCTGGACG
>JAGOBT010000388.1 GCA_017999135.1 Burkholderiaceae bacterium | reverse complement strand
CCGACGATCATCGCATCCGGGGGGCTGCCCGGCCGTTCGGCGGCGGCTACACTGCCCCGTGAAAGCGCAGGTCAAACGCCGATGAAACCCAGAACCCAACCTGCCCGAGGCAACCGCGGCAGCGCCGGCCAGGCGCAGGGGCCGATCACGCTGGAGATGGTGGCCCAGGCGGCCGGGGTGTCGCCGAGCACAGTGTCACGCATCCTCAATGGCACGGCGGTGGTCAGTGCGCTGAAGAAGCAGGCTGTCGATGACGCCATCGCCGCGCTGGGCTTCGTGCCCAACCCGATGGCACGCGGCCTGGCCGGCGGCCGCACCTTGAGCATCGGCGTGGTCACCCAGGCCATCGACAGCCCGTTCTACGGCGCTGCGCTGCGCGGCATCGAGGACGAACTGGACCCCGCCGGCTACAGCCCGCTGTTCGTCAGTGGCCACTGGAATTCAGCGGCCGAGGCGCGTTGCATCGAGGTGCTGCGATCACGCCGGGTGGACGGCATCATCGTGCTCACCGGGCGGTTGACCGATGCCGCGCTGAAGTCCACGGCCCGCCAGTTGCCGGTGGTGGCCACCGGTCGCCTGCTGAAGGCGCCGGGCCTGTTCTCCCTGGCCTTCGACAATGTGGAGGGCGGCCGCCTGGCCACGCGGCACCTGATCGGACTGGGCCACCAGCGCATCGCCTTCATTGCCGGCGATGCCGACCACCCCGACGCCAACGACCGCCACCGCGGTTACCGGCAGGCCCTGCAGGAGGCCGGCATCGCCTACGACCCGGCGTTGGCGGTGCCGGGCGAGTACCACGAGGTCAGCGGGCTGCTGGCGGTCGACCGCCTGCTGGAGAGCCGCCAGCGCTTCACCGCCATCTTTGCGGCCAACGACCAGATGGCCTGCGGTGCCGCCCTGGGCCTGCACCGCCGGTCGCTGCGGGTGCCCGAGGACGTGTCGCTGGTCGGCTTCGACGATCTGCCCACGTCGATGTATGCCTTGCCGCCGTTGAGCACCGTGCACCAGCCGGCCTACGAACTGGGCCGCCTGGCCGCCACCGCCATGCTGCAGTTGCTGGCCGGCACCACGCCCACGGTGGTGGTGCCCGCACCACGGCTGATCGCCCGCGAATCCAGCCGCCGGATGGCAGGCTGAGCCCGGACACAAAGCCTCCTGTGGAGGCTTTGTGCCTGGCGAAGCGGCCGAGCTCTGCGAGGCCGTGGGTGCGCAGCACAGTCTGGACGCCAAGCCTCCTGTGGAGGCCATGGGTGCCGGCTGCAGCAGCGAGGCCACCCCCGCGCTAACCCTTGATTGACATGCCGAGACAGCGGCAACTATAGTTTGAAAGCGCTTTCAAATTGATTCAGACGTGCCGGCATCACCTCCGGGCTGCCGCGTCGCATGCCCCATGCCGTTCTCGCTGCCGATCCACGATCTGTACCAGCCCGCCGAGCCGGCGTACCGCTTTCCGCCCGGCTTCGTGTGGGGCGTGGCCACCAGTGCCTTCCAGATCGAAGGCGCTGCCCGGGCGGACGGCAAGGGCGAGTCGGTGTGGGACCGCTTCAGCCGCCAGCCTGGTGCCATTGCCGATGGCAGTGATGGCGACACCGCCTGCGACCATGTGCGCCGGCTGGACGAAGACCTGGACCTGATCGCCGGGCTGGGGGTGGACGCCTACCGCTTCAGCGTGTCCTGGCCACGGGTGCAGCCGCTGGGGCAGGGCGGCTGGAACGAGGCCGGCCTGGCGTTCTACGAGCGCCTGGTCGACGGCCTGATCGCGCGGGGCGTGCAGCCCTATCTCACCTTGAACCACTGGGACCTGCCGCAAGCCCTGCAGGACCAGGGCGGCTGGGCGAACCGCGCCACGGTGGGGCACTTCGTCGACTACGCCCTGGGCATGCACCGCCGTCTGGGTGCCCGCGTGGCTGCCATCACCACCCACAACGAGCCCTGGGTGATGGCCAAGCTGGGCCATGAAGACGGCGTCTTTGCGCCCGGCCTGCGCGACCGTGCCACCGCCATGCAGGTGGCGCACCATCTGCTGCTCAGCCACGGCCTGGCCCTGCAGGCGCTGCGGGCCGACGGCTGCACCGCCCAGCTGGGCATCGTGCTGAACCTGTCACCGGTGCAGGCGGCCACCGACAGCGCGGCCGACCTGGCGCGCGCCCGGCTGGAAGACGGCCTGCTGCTGCGCTGGTACATGGATCCGCTGTTCAACGGCGCCTACCCCCGTGATGTGCTGGACCACCTGGGTGCCGATGCGCCGCGGGTGCGGCCCGGCGACATGGCGGCCATCGCCACGCCGATGGACTTCCTGGGCATCAACTACTACTCGCGTGCGGTGGTCGGCGCCGACGCGCCGTTCGACGTCACCAGCAGCGGCTTGCCGCTCACCGACATGGGCTGGGAGGTCTACCCCGAGGGCCTGACCGACCTGCTGCTGCGGGTGCACCGCGACTACCCCGTGCCGCCGCTGTTCGTCACCGAGAACGGTGGCGCCTTTGTCGACACCCTGGCCGCCGGCCGGGTGCATGACCGCGACCGCACCGACTACCTCGCCAGCCACATCGCGGCGGTTGGCGCTGCCTTGCGCCGGGGGGTGCCGATGGCCGGCTACATGGTGTGGAGCCTGCTGGACAACTTCGAGTGGACCTCGGGCTATGCCAAGCGCTTCGGCATCGTGCATGTGGACTACCCCACGCAGCGCCGCACCGCCAAGGACAGCGCCTTCTGGTACCGCCGCTTCCTGCAGCGCCAGCGTGCCCAGCAGGGCGGGCCGGTGCTGGCAACCCACAGCGTCTGATCTCATCCACCACGCACTGCCATGCCCAAGACAACACCCAAGAAGATCCCCGGCTGGAAGCTCGTCTGGCATGACGAATTCGATGGCGAGCGTGTCGACCCCGCCAAGTGGGACTTCGACATCGGCAACGGCTTCTACGACTACAAGAACCAGGCCTGGGTGCCGGGCTGGGGCAACGAGGAACTGCAGTACTACACCCACGAGGCCGAGAACGTGGTGGTGCGCGACGGCTGCCTGCACATCCGCGCGGTGAAGGCATCACTGCATGGTTGCGGCTACACGTCCGCCCGGCTCAAGACCCGCAAGCGCGACGGCACGGTGCTGTTCGCCACCCGCTACGGCCGCATCGAGTTCCGCGCCAAGGTGCCGTGGGGCAAGGGCTTGTGGCCGGCGCTGTGGATGCTGCCGGTCGACGACGCCTACGGCGGCTGGGCTGCCAGTGGCGAGATCGACCTGATGGAGATCGTCGGCGAGAAGCCGCACGAGGTGCTCAACAGCATCCACTTCGGCAGCACCTTCCCCAAGCGGTCGCTGATCACCACCGTCCATCCGCTGCCCGAGGGCAGCCTGGTGTCGGACTGGCACACCTACGCGGTGGAGTGGGAGCCTGGCGAGATCCGCTTCTACGTCGACGGCGTGCAGACCTGCACCTACGACCATTGGTGGAGCTGCAGCAAGCGGGTGGACGGCGCCGGTGTCGAGCCCGATGGTCCCGACGACATCAACCCCTGGCCGGCCCCGTTCGACCAGCCCTTCTACCTGGTGATGAACGTGGCCGTGGGCGGCAACTTTCCCGGGGCGCCGAACGACGCCACCCGCTTTCCAGCCGAACTGGTGGTGGATTACGTGCGGGTCTATGACAAGGTCGGTGGCTACGCGCCGGCCAAGCCCATCGGGGCGGGGCTGTTCCCCTGGCAGCAGCCAAAGCCCGCCGCGCCCAAGGCGGCACGCAAGACCCCGGCCAAGCCCCGCACCAAGCCCCGCACCAAGCCCCCCGCAACGCCGCGCTGACAAGGACGACCATGTCGAAACCCCACCCCACCAGCGGCACGGCACAGGCCGCCCCGCACACCCAGGCACACGGCGAGCAGGCGCCGCCGGTGGTGCACTCCGGCGCGCAGCCGGTCACCGGCGCGCCACTGGCTGGCCGCTGGTCCAGCACCGCCACGGTGACCTGGACCACCGACACCCGTGATGCGCTGGCGCGTGACTTCACCGCCACGCTGCAGCGCGGCGTGCACGGCCTGTGCTTCATCCCCTATCTGGAAGGCCAGCAGCCGGGTGACCAGATCGATGCCGGGCAGATCCGCGAGCGGCTGCGCATCATGCAGCCGCATGCGC
>JAGOBT010000389.1 GCA_017999135.1 Burkholderiaceae bacterium | reverse complement strand
CGCCATCCACACCGCTACCCGGCCTTGCGCCGTGCGCGGCTCGGCTTGAAGTTCAGCGTCGCTGTCAGGCTCGCCGGGCCGGCCACCTGCAGTGCCGCCGGGCTCTGCTCGATCAGCTGTTCGGGGTGCCAGTAGCGCACGTCCACCCGCCCGTCGGGCACCGCCGGAATCACCGCCTTGCCGGCGCTGTCGGTGACGGCCAGCAGGGACGACTGTGCGATGTAGACATGGCCGCGCATCGAACTGTGCAGATGGCAGCCGAGCACGACCAGGCCGGCCCGGTCGAACAGCACGTCAGTCGTCACGGCCTTGTCGGCTTTCATCCCGGGCAGCCGGAACTCGAAGTCCTTCGCCGCCGCCACGCTGCCCAGCGGCCCGCTGGGTTGTGAGCGCAGGTGGTGATCGAACCCGTCCTGGTTGGCGAAACGCACCGTGGTGCCCGCCGGCACGGCCGTCACCTGCGGCGAGAAGCGCATGTTGGCTTGCGTGATGAGCACCGGCTCGGTCGGCACGCGCAGCGCCGCGCCGGGGGCCATCACCTCCACCACCACGTCCGCCGCCGGGCTGCCGTCGGCGCCGACCACGTGCACGGCCAGCGTGCCGGCCGCCGCCGGCGGTGCGAACAGCATGGCCAGTGCGGTGTGCAGCGCCCCCAGCCACGCTGCCGCTGACCACGGCCCTGCGCGCCCGGCGCGCGACGCGATGGGCTTCAGAGCGGAGACGGAATCGGAACGGTGAGGCATGAGGTTCCTGGGCGAGCGGTTGGTGGTCTGGACCCTCTACGCCCGGCGCTGCGAATCGGATGCAGCTTTCCGCTGCATCCAGGTCAGGCATTCGGGCGTAGAGGCCTGCTTGCACCTCATCAGCGCCTGTGGCTTCGCCACTGTGCTGGATCCCGAGGCGTCCGTGAGGCGCTCTCGACACGCACTGGACACGCACTGGAGAACCGCATGCCCCGTCACCTCTTCCGTCCGCCGCTGGCCGCCTGGGCCTGCGCCGCGCTGCTGCTCGCCGCGCCGTCGGCGCATGCCGACCGCGGCAAGCTGCTGTTGACAGGCGGCGTCAGCAGCATCGACGGCGCAGCCGGCGGGGGCTTGACACCGTGGGCCCTCATCGGCAGCTACGCCAGCGCCGGCGAGATCGGAGGCACGGCCTTCGTCACCGGCGCCAGAACGCAGGACTACGGCCTGGTCACGCTCGGTGTCGCCATCGGCATCCATGACCGCGTCGAGCTGACGATCGCCCGCCAGGACCTCGATGCCGGCAACAACCTCGCCCCGCTGGGGCTGACCGGCCTGCACCTCAAGCAGGACATCGTGGGCCTCAAGCTGCGCCTGGCTGGCGATGCGGTGCTGGACAGCGACAGCATGATGCCGCAGCTCGCCGTCGGCCTGCAGCACAAGCGAACCGACGCCGGGGCGCTCGGTCCGACATTGTTCGGCCCGCTCGGCGCCAGGGACGCCGGCACCGACCTGTACCTCAGTGCCACCAAGCTCTTCCTCGCGCAGGGCGTGCTCGTCAATGGCACCTTGCGTGCCACGCAGGCCAACCAGAACGGCCTGCTCGGGTTCGGCGGCGCACGCAGCCGCGGCTACCGACTGCAGCCCGAGATCTCGCTGGTCAAGCTGCTGAACCGCAAGCTCGCGATCGGCGCCGAATACCGGGCCAAGCCGGACCACCTGAACCAGTCGGTGCTCGGCGCAGGCGCGCTGAACGAAGACGACTGGTTCGACCTCTTCGTGGCCTGGGCGCCGACCAGGAGCTTCTCGCTCACCGCGGCCTACGTCGACCTGGGCAGGATCGCGCCGGCGGTGCAACCCCGACGGCAGACCGGCGGCTACCTGTCGGCCCAGCTGGCCTTCTGATGACTCGATGCCAGCCCCACTGCTCCTCGCTCACCCTTCACCATCGACCGGGACACACACCATGCCTCAACACCTTTCCAGTCGCACGGTCGCGCTGGTCATCGCTCTCGCCACGGCGCTGGCATCGACGGCCTTTGCGCAGTCCCGGCCGGCGGACGACCGCATCTACCAGGCCTGGGGCCAGAAGGCCGGCATCCGCGCGGTGATGGAAGACTTCTTCGCTCGCCTGCAGGCCGATGCCCGAACCGGCCCATTCTTCAAGGATGTCAATCGCGACAATCTGGTCAAGCAGCTGACGGATCAGCTGTGCCAGGAATCTGGCGGACCCTGCCGGTACGAAGGCGCACCGATGGGCCCGGTGCATGAGTCGATGAACATCGGCAAGAGCGACTTCAATGCCTTGGTCGAAGTGCTGCAGCAGAGCATGGACGCCAAGGGCATCCCGTTCTCGGCGCAAAACGGCATGCTGGCCAGGCTGGCGCCGATGCATCGGCAGATCATCACCCGGGAGTGACACTGCCGGCGCTGATGACGGCTGGCCTGGCCGAGGCGACGCCCCGGAGGCATGCTCAAGTCCAGACCCGGTAGATCCAGAAGCTCTCGTCCTCCGCGATGCGCCGCCGCAGTTCGACTGGCGCAAAGCCGGTCACGCGGCGCGTCTCGCGGCACAGGTGGGACTGATCGGCATAGCCCGCATCGGCGGCCACGTCGGCCCAGTGCACCGGGCCGTCGCCATCCGCCAGCGCGCGAAAGAAGGCTTGCTCGGCCCGCCCCAGGCCGCGCAACTCGCGCATCGGCAGCCCTGTCCAGCCCTTGATGCGGCGCTCGGCGGCGCGCAGGCTGCGGCCGATGCCGGACGCCGCGGCGCGCAGCGCCAGGCCCTGGGCCCAATCCTGCAGGCGCAGCCGGCCGGGGGAACCGGCATCCGGCCGCAGCGCCTGCCAGCGCGGTTCCAGGAAGTCCTCGATCAGCGCCACACGGGCGGCATCGTCGGGCGCCTCGCACACGGCCTTCGCCATGGCCTGCCAGGGAGCGCCCAGCGCCTCTTCGGCCGGCACGAAACGGTTGACGAAGGCGGCCGGCTCGAGCCCGGTCAGCGCCTGCACGGCGTCGGGCAGCAGCATCAGGATCATGCCGTGACCTTCGGGCGTGTTGCACGAGCGGGTCGGCCGCGTGAACGGGCCACTGAAGTAGACCGGTGGCAGCCGCTGCGGCGGCTGATCCGCCGCCAGCAGCTCGGTGTGACCGGCGAAGGTCCACCCCAGCGAGCACAACGGCGAGGCTGGGAAGTGGTTCTCGTGCCACGCGGCCGGCCAGTTGCCGCCGATGTCGAGCGTGCTGCGCGAGACCACCGCGCGCACGCATCGGCTCAGCGAAATGCGCGGCAGCCACAGCTGCACCGGGGCGCGGTTGAGCGCGGCCAGGGCCGGCTGCGGTGGTGAGGCGAGGCGGGCCATGTGCGGCAGTGTAGGCAGGTCGGTCGGCCCCGGCGGCCATGCCCCTGCGCTGTCGCGAACCTTCAAGACGGCGTTGGCTCGACCCAGTACGCTGCCGGCCATGAACTTCTGGCTCCTGGGCGCCTCGGCGGCGCTGGTGTTGATCGGCGCCGTTCACTCGGTGATGGGCGAGCGCCGCATCTTCCTTCCTTGGCGCGCCGCGCCGCCACGGGACGTACCGCGCGGGTACCAAGTCATCCTGCGTGCCAGCTGGCACCTGCCCACGCTGCTGGGCCTGGGGCAGGCGGCCGCGCTGGCCGTGCTGGCCCAGCCCGGCGGGGGCATGCCCTGGCACGCGCTGCTGGCGCCGCTGGCGGCGGGCGTGGCCGCCTGCGGCGTGCTGGTGGCCGTGGCCACGCGGGGCCGGCACCACGGCGGCTTGGCCATGCTGGCCGCCGCCGCGCTGATCCTGGGAGGCCAGGCGCGAGGGCCGGGCGCATGACAGCCCGGGGCGACCCGCCACCCGGCCCGCGCAGCCGCTGGTGGGGCCTGCCTCTGCTGCGAGCGATGTTCCGCGACTACCTGGGATTCACCGCAAACCTGCAGCGGCTGCACGGCGACGTGGTGGCGATGCGCATCGGACCCGAGCGCAGCTGGGACCTGTTCCACCCGGACGACGTGCGCACGGCGCTGGTCGACCATGCCGACCACCTGGTGCGCTGGGAGCGCGGCGTCGAGGTCTTTGCGCAGACCTTCGGCCAGGGCCTCCTCGTGGCCGAAGGCGAAGCCTGGCGCCGGCAACGCCGCATGCTGGCGCCAGGCTTC